>JBCDCF010000037.1:0-12539 GCA_039182345.1 Pseudomonadota bacterium | reverse complement strand
CGCTGAATTTTGACGGCGCAAAGGAGTTTGCCGGCCACTTCGACCACGGCGTGGAAGGCGGCGTGCCCGATGGAACCGGTGACGGCGCAATCCACCTTTTTGCCGACCCCCAAAGGCTTGCAGCGTTCGCGAGGTCGGGCGCTGCCCCTGTGGGGTTGATGCTTTTGTCGCCCGAAGAGGGGGATACCATCAAAGTGGGGGCAGGGGGCCTCAAGGCCGCGGCGGGCCTGTATCCGGAGGGCGTGGACCTCTCCATCCGCACCGGCTTGTTGGTGATTGCAAGGACGACGTTCCACTACCTTCTCGTCTGCGCCGATGACAGGCGGGCCGACATTGTCGCCGACGCGCTGGACAGTTTCGACCCCCGCAACAAGCCGCACCTTGTCACCGCAGCGCTCGACATCACCCTTCCCTGGCGCGGCAGCAACGCCTACCCGTGCGAGACTCACACCGGCTTTTACATGCGCTGGCAGGGGCCGGACCCCATTTTTCGCTACGGCATTGCCGAGACGCTGGCCCGCCTTGCCAAGGACGCGCCTTTGGTGCGGATCGAGATTTTCTCGGTGCTCAACGTGGTCACCTCCATCTTCCAAGGCATGCGGATTTACATTGGCGACCGCCAGGTGCCTTACACCATCAACCATCAGTCAGGGCGCCAAAGGCTGAGCGTCATCGCAACGGCTGATGTGTTGGGCGACCTTGAGGCCCGCGGCGTCCCGCCCGACCTTGTTGTGTGCCTGCCCCTGTCCCTAAAGGGCATGCCGGAGGGCAAGGAGGTCTACGGCCGGACCTTCACCTACGCCATCTCCTCGGTGGAGTTGATGGCCTACCGCACCGCCAATGTCCGCGCCATCGCCGAGCTTCCGCCCCTTGAGGACGTGGACAATATCGGCGTTGCCCTGGCGAACATGCGCGGCCAGTCCAAACCGGTGGATGAAGCCGGCCGCGCCCGCGCCCTTTATTCAAGCGTCGATGAAGGCGCCATCGGCCGCAGGCTCAGCCTTTTGAATGGATTTGTGGACGATGTGTTCTTCCACCGCGTCCAGTTGGAGCTGACGGGCGAGGGGGCCATCAACCTCCTGTTCGAACGCCCTGTCCCCCAAGTCACCCCTGAGGGCTACGCCTACGTGGCAACGGTGCCACCTGTGGAGTTGACCGCCGCTCGCGACGGGTCAGGCTTTGCCCTTCAGGGCGAGGCGTTGGCCGATCAGGACCATGCCGCAGCAATGTCAGCGCTCGATGTACTTGCTCCTGTCCTCATGGCCACCACCCCGGCGGTTGAGGCATGAACGTCGGCCATCCCCTGCCGGTGCCCGCGTCATTGGCGGGCGTTTCGGCCAACACCGCAACGGCATTGATGGCCACCTCCATCGCGCCGCGCATGAAGCGGCTCGACAAGCACAATGCGGACGTGGGTGGCGACATCCAGAAGGATTGTATCCGCTCCCTGCGCGACGGGTTCGGCCACGTGGTCGCCTTCAACTTCACCGAGGAGATCGACGGTTTGCGACCCGTCCACGACGGTGTGGAGTGGGTGGACGTCGGCTCGCGCGATCAATGCCAGTTCGCACGCCCCATGGTGGATTTTCGCCACGTGTGGGCAGACTTCAAGGAGAGGGACGCCCCCGTCTTCGGTGTTGCCAACTCCGATGTGTTCATTGGCGATGACCCTGCCTATGCCGCCCACGTCATCCGCCATGCCAGAGAGGGCCTCGTGTGCTTCAACCGCAGCGAGGTGGGCAACCTGGCGGACCGTTTCGGCCCCGCCTATTCCACGGGCTTTGACCTTTTTGTTTTTGGCAGGCGCGTGTTGGAGGCGGTCAACCTTGATGGGCTCGCCTTTGGAGTGCCCTGGTGGGACTACGCCCTGCCTGTGATGGCGGCACAGGCGGGAATCCCGATTTTCCGCGGTGATCCTGGTTTCGTGCGGCATTATTCCCACGACGTGGCCTGGTCGCAGGACGACTGGCTGTCAGGGCTGCGCACCTATATGGGCCACTTGAGGGCCCAGGCGGATGCCCTGCCTTACCCAAGCCCCTTGGTGGAGCAGATGGCGCGGATAGTTCAGCAGTTCGCCAACGAGGGGACGCTGCAACCGCTCTACGGCACCGATCACATTTATAAGTTCGGCACCATGTTCGCGTTCTGGAATGTGGGCGTGGTGAACGACGCGGCCATCACAATTTAGCGAAGGGCGCTTTGCCTCCGCTGTCGCCTGAGCCTCCGCCGGCGCCTCAGGCGACGGCAAAGCGCCGGGCGGCCTCATCCATCATATCGCCGCTGTTGGACAGGGCCGAGAAAAACCCGTCGATGTCGGCGATCTGCTCCTCCACCCGTTCGCGGCGCTCATTAAGGTCGCAAATGGTGGCGGTGAGGTTGCGCCTGCGCTCGCGGGCGGCCCGTGCCACTGTGGAGTAGGCAAAATTCTGCGGATCGCTGACGCCCGTGCGCCGCTCCTCGCCGTCGATTTGCTTGCCAAGTTCGACGCGGATCACCTCAAGGTCGGCAATCATCCTCTCGAACTGCGCCAATTGCCTCTTGAGTGCCGAGGCCTGGAACTCTTTGGCTTGGATCGTGCTCTCACGCGGTTTCATCAGATGGTGCCCCCAAACTCCAACGAAACTGGAGGATAATGGAGAGGCGTTGCCATTTCGTTGGTGGGCTCCGTTGAAACGCATCGCCCGCGTTAACCGACAATGCGCAGACTTTTCGGGGCCGTTGCGATTTATCCCAAACGACGTTCGTCCGTCTTAAACGTTCGTTTACCGCCTATGCTCATGTTTGGCTCATGAGTGGTCGAGCCGATGGCGAAACGTGAGGACAACCGCCATCTTGGCGCACCGGCCCCATGTCGATTTGGTAACACTCTTTCGTCCGTTGCTGATTCGGCCGCAATCATGAGGGCGCTCTTTCGCCCGTTGGACGAGATGACGCCGCCCTGCCGGCAGATCGCCTGAGAGGACTCTGATGCGCGTTCTATTGATTGAGGACGACAGCGCCACAGCCCAAAGCATCGAGTTGATGCTCAACTCCGAGCGGTTCAACGTCTACACCACCAACCTTGGTGAAGAAGGCATCGACCTCGGAAAGCTCTACGACTACGACATCATTCTCCTGGACATCAATTTGCCAGACATGTCCGGCTACGAGGTTCTGCGGGCCTTGCGCGTGTCGAAAATCGACACGCCGATCCTCATCCTCTCCGGCCTTGGCAACATTGAAGACAAGGTGCGCGGGCTGGGGTTCGGCGCGGACGACTATCTGACCAAGCCCTTCCATAAGGATGAGCTTGTGGCGCGCATCAACGCCATCGTCCGTCGCTCCAAGGGCCATGCTGAATCCATCATCCGCACCGGCGAACTGGCGGTGAACCTGGACACCAAGACCGTGGATGTGGACGGCCAGCGGGTGCATCTGACCGGCAAAGAGTATCAGATGCTGGAGCTACTTTCCCTGCGCAAGGGGACGACGCTCACCAAGGAGATGTTCCTGAACCACCTTTATGGTGGGATGGATGAGCCTGAGCTGAAAATCATCGACGTCTTCATCTGCAAGCTGCGCAAGAAGCTGTCGGCGGCCACAGGCGGGCGCAACTACATCGAGACCGTGTGGGGCCGCGGCTATGTGCTGCGCGAGCCCGACCCCGAGCCGCGCAGGGAAATGGCCTGACGCGGCACGTCTCAACTGACTGTGTCTGCCCAGACGGTCGCCTTCGGCGGCCGTTTTCTATTGGCGCACGGCATACCCTGACGGGCAAAGCGTCCTAAAGGTATTGGTAGCCGCCCCACAGCGCCTTCATCCTGGCAGCGCCAAATCGCTTGGCGGCCATGTGGTAGACGGGGCGATAGTGGCGGGCGACGGCCGCTTTCGCCGCCTCGGTCACCGCTTCGTCCTTGAAGGGCGACTCATGGACGCGCTTTGAAAAGTCAGGTCTGTCCGCCGCCAGCCCGCAAAACCGGGTAATGGCGCCGACGGTTTCCCGGTTGAAGAGGTCTTCATAAAGGCCGACGAAAATCTCGTCCTCGTCGAACGTGTCGGCGAGGTGGGAGAGGGTGATGTCGTACCGCGTCAGCGCCTCGAACCGGCGGGTGGCATAAAGCACCAGGAGCGCGGCCGTTGTTGTCTGCTCGGCGCTTACCGGTAGGCGATGGTCCTTGGGCGAGCGCCCGCGATACATGCGCACCGCCGACACGCAGCGATCCACGGGATCGCGCATCATGAATAGCGCCTTGACCGCAATGTCGTTCTGGATGAAGCGGGCCCGCACGGCTTTGATGATGCTGGCGGGAAGGGCGGCGTAGTCGGGCGTCATGTCCCCCGTCAGCCGCACATCTGGCTGCGCCAGGCGCTTTGCAAAAAAAGCGTGGTAGTTGCGGCCCGCCCTTAACCGTTTGCGCAAACGTTCATCACCGGGAAGACGCCTGTGGCGCACAATGTGGCTCGCGAACTTGCGCGGTTGCAGAAGGGAAGGGTCACGCCGCTCCGCCACATGGGCATAGTCAGGCAGATGGAGGGCATTGAAGGTGTGATACTCCTTCAATGGGCCGAAATCTGCGCCAGGCTGTGCGGCAAGGTAACTTTGGATCCACGAGGTGCCGGCCTTTTGCGCCCCGCAGCCGAGCAGGAACGTCTTCAAGCCGCTGCCGCCGGGACGGGGTGGGGACGGGACGAAACAGCGGGCTTTGGCAACGGCATCGTCCTCATGAGGTCAGCCTTGATGGCGCGCACATCCCTTGCGATGGCCTTGTCCGCCGCTGCCATTAAGCTTGCAATGCACGACACACGGTCAGGCACGTCCTGGCCATGGCCGGTGACCGAAAAATAGTCCTGAAACTTGAACTGACCGCCAGGGGGAAGCGGCCCATCGTCAAGCCGGATCCAGCGGTTGGGGCGGCCCAGCGAATCGGCCGCAATCACCCCATGCATGGCGCTTGAGACCACCACCTCGCACCGTGCGATGGCACGGACCACGGTCTCAACGTCATCGCCCACGTCGATCAGCATCACATGGTCGCAATCCGCCAACGCCTTCACCACAGGCAGGTGGCGCTGCTGGTGGTGGGGGATGAGGCCGATCACACCGTTCTGCGAAGGCGGGCGGTTCGCCACAAGATCGCCGATCAATACGCCGGGGTCGCCGAGCGCCGACACCTCGGATCGCCAGGCGGGGGGGAGTTGGTCCAGCGTTCTGGCACCGCGCACGGCGGCAAGCAGCCTTGGGCGGTGCCGCAGGCGCGCCTCTTCATCCATGAAGCCGGCGCCCCACACCACCTGCACATCGTCCCGCCAGTCGCCCCAGCCAAGGATGCTGCCGGCGAGCACATACTCGCTGAGGTTGCTGATGCCAAAGCGCTGACACAACGCAAACACGGTCTCAGGCCGCCCCCAGCTGTGGCGAAACAGGTTCAACCCTCGCCAGCAGGGCAACAGGTTGACCGGGGTCGATCCGGTGAACCGCCTGATCATGTAAGGGGTCAGACAATCGCCGAAATTCCTGACCTCGCTATACCACTGCGCGAGGAGAACGTTGTTCAAGGCCATCGTCGCACCGCTCCCCGATCATCCAATTCGCCCCGGTTTCCGCCAGGTTTTCCGCCGGCCAACTCCTGCAGGCACCGACCGCCGCCGTCCCAAGGGTGCGACAAACACACCGAGTGCGTGTTTCACTATCAGGGGTTGCAATCCGGGTCAAGGCGAGTTTACCTAAGATTGTAGAGCGCCACAGGAGAGGCGGATGTCAGTGGATTGGGGCCATTTGCGCCCGACAACGCCGGAACAAGGCGGTGGGACGCGGCTGCGTCCGATTGCCAATCTAAGATTGCAGTTATTTCGACGCCCGTCCATCTGCGGCAACCGCGGCCGCGTCTGGCGGGCGGCGTGGACCATGGTGTCCGCGGCCGTCTTCCAGCACAGCCTGCCGCTGGTGCCCTATGGCGCAAAGGCCGCCATCCTGCGGTGGTTCGGCGCACAGGTGGGCAAGGGACTCGTCATCAAGCCGCGCGTCACCATCAAGTACCCCTGGTTTCTCACCCTTGGCGATGATGTGTGGGTCGGTGAGGCGGTCTGGATCGACAATCACACCGACGTCGCGATCGGCTCCAACGTGTGCATCAGCCAAGGCGCGGTGCTGTTCACCGGCAATCACGACTGGTCGGACCCCACATTCGCCTTCTTTTGCAAACCCATCACCGTGGGCGACGGCGTGTGGGTGACCGCCTTCCAGCGCCTTGGTCCTGGGACAACGGTGCCTGGCGGTGTCGCCGTCGTCCCCACACAATCACTAGGAGGGGCGTCATGACCGCCCGGTCGACAGGGGGGATGACGCAGGGTGCATGCCCTGCCATTGCCCTTCAGTGCGAGTATTTGTCGTCCCGCGGTGGCGGCCTTCCCGCGTCGGTGTTGCCTGTCGCCGCGCGGCTTGGCGGGTTGAAGCCGCACCTCGTCACTTTCGACCCGCCGCCAGGCGGGTTGACCGATGCCCCCGTCTTCCAGGCCAAGAAAGCCCGTGCCCCAATGCGCTGCGATGCCCACAAGGCGCTGCGTTTCCACGGGGTGCAGCTTGTGCACACCCACGGCCTTTGGACAGGGCTGTCGACAGCGGCCCTCAACTGGGCGCAGCGGACGGGCGGACCCACACTCGTTTCCCCTCACGGCATGCTGGACGGCTGGGCGATGACCCGCTCGCGCTGGAAGAAGCGAGCCGCCATGGCGCTGGTGGAGCGCCGGCACCTCAACAGTGCCACCTGCGTCCACGCGCTGACCGAGCATGAGCGCTCGACCCTTCGCACCCTCGGTGTCACTGCGCCCATCGCGGTGGTGCCGAACGGCGTTTCCCAGCCAGACCCTTTGGCGCTGAGCCCGCCCGCGTGGCTGGATCGGCCGACGCTCCTCTTCCTTGGCCGCATTCACGAAAAGAAAGGTCTTCTGCCGTTGATCGCAGCCTGGTCCAAGGCTTCAGGCCGGCTTGAGGGTTGGCAGCTTGCCATTGCCGGGTGGGAGGACGGGCCGTGCGATGTGCGCGCTGAGGCGGCCCGCTGCGAGGGGCGCATCATCTTCCCCGGCCCGCTTTATGGTGACGACAAGCAGGCTGCCCTCACCCACGCCAGCGCCTTCGTCCTTCCCTCCCACTCCGAAGGCATGCCCATTGCAGTCCTTGAAGCCATGGCCCACGGCAGGCCTGTGTTGATGAGCGCGGCCTGCGCCCTTCCAGAGGCCGTGGATGCGGGCGCTGCGGCGCGGATCTCCACCGACCACGATGCCATGGCCGTCAGCCTCACCCAGCACCTCAACGATGCGGACTGGCTGGGCGAGGCCGGCAAGGCAGGCCGCAAGCTGGTGGCAGAGCGGTTCGATTGGGACAAGATCGCCGATCTGTGGCGCGCCATTTATCTCTGGGCGTTGGGGGAAGCGCCCCGCCCGGCCGCGATCGATGGCTGATGGGCGCGTGCTGCCTGCCGATAGCGCACCACACACCGTCTTTGCCGTGGTGGGGGACGCGGGCGACCCCGGTGCCTTCAGCGGCACGCCGTTCCACGTCTTGGAGGCGGCAAGGCGCAAAGGCTTGCGCGCGCGAGGCCTCCGCCTCGATCCAAGCGGAGCCCCATGGCGGGCACGGCGGCTTTCGTGGAACGCGCGGACGCTCGCCATGTCCGGACGCGCAGGTGGCTTTCAGTACAGCGACGGCTTCTTGGATCGGCTCTGGAGGCAGGATCCGCCGAGCCCGAGCGACACCATCGTCTCCATGTTTCAGCTTGTGCCGGAGAGGATTGCCCGCTCACACCGCGGCCGGTTGTGGTTTTATGTGGACCAGACCCTCCGCCAGCTTTTCACCGGCTACGGGCTGTCTCACCGCATCTCGCCTGGCGTTCAAGCGGCTGCGATCGGCCGCGAACGGGCGCAGTATCTACGGGCCGACGGCGTGATTTGCCACAGCGCCTGGGCCGCGCGCGATGTGGTCGAATCCTATGGCGTCCCGCCGACCCACGTCCACCGTGTGGTGTGCGGCGCCAACCTCAACACGGCCGCGCTTCAACGATGGGAGGCGTCGGCAAAACCGCCTCAGGACCGCTTGAACGGGCCGTTGCGGCTCGTCTTCGTGGGCAAGGACTGGCAGCGCAAAGGCCTCGACCGTCTGATTGCAGCACTCGACCTTGTCCGTCGCGATGGCGTCGACGTGCACCTCACGGTGATTGGCGTTGAACCGGAGAGCCTGCCGCTCCCCTACCGCTTTGCCGAGGGTGTGCACTTCAAGGGTGTGATCGGTAAGGACGCTGGCAGCGATGCACTGATCGCCGCGGTCTCGGCCGCCCACGTGGGTGTCCTCCTGTCCACCGCCGAGGCTGGCGGAATTGCCCTGCGCGAGTTCTGCCGGCTTGGCCTTCCCGTGATTGCGCCCGATGTGGGCGGCGCGCGTGAATATGTCTGCCCAGGTGCGGCCGTTCTTGTGGGACCCCATGAGGGCGCCCGCACCATCGCCGATGTCATCAAAGGTCTCGCGCAAGACCCCGACCGGCTCCTTGCCATGCAGCGCACGGCCTTTGCCGCCCGCCACCGCGCATCCTGGGACCATGCGGTGGACGATGTCTTCGACATCTTGCGCACGCACCACACGCAGGACGCACGAACAGGCGTTGAACGGACGGTTGCCCCCAGCATGGTCCCCAAGGCGGGCACACCGTCCGTCCCCGCGATGCCTTTATCCGGGGCCAGCCGTTCGTGAAGCACACGGCCGAGCATCTGCAGTCCCTCCACGAGGGGCAACGGGTCACCGTGATCCAGCCTGGCGCGAGGCTCCATTATGGGCTTCCCCAAGCGCTTGCAAAGGCTGGGCTTTTGCGCACCCTTCACACGGACCTTCATGGCGAGCATCCGGTGCTGCGCGCCCTTTCCGCCACGCTCCCCACGGCCATGACCCCGAAGCCTCTGCGCCGCCTTCTGGGCCGCCGCCTCCCGGCGGACCTCCCCAAACACCGCGTGAAGGAAAGCGCCGCCGCGACTCTTTTCGATACGGCCGCCTCTGCTGTGGGCATGCCGGGAGCCTCAAGGCCGCGCGTCACGGCGGCGATCTTGAAGGGTGTGGAGCGCGCGCCCCTTGGGCCCGGGGATGTGGTCTACACCCTCCTTGTCAACGAGGATGTTGAGGCCCTCGAAAGGCTGAAGGCCCGCGGCGTCAGGATTGTTCACGAAGTCCTGGTGAACCCCGACGTTGCCACACGGCTCCTCGCAGAGCATGTGCGCCACGACAGGCCGGACGGCGCTCCAGACCCCACCATCACGGAAAAGGGACGCTTGAGGGACAAGGCTAAACACGCCCTCGCCGACTTGGTGATCGCACCGTCGACATTCACCGCGAACGCCATCAAGGCGCTTTCGCCCGGGGCACCTGTGACGGTGGTGCCCTATGGGCTTGATCGTCAACGGTTTGCGGCAGAGCCGTGCCCGCAACCGGGGCGCATTCTCTCCGTTGGCACGGTGGGGCTCTTGAAGGGCCATCCCGACCTTGCCGCAGCCACCCGCCAGCTAAAGCGCGCTTGCCCCGGGTCCAGCGTGCGTGTGGCGGGGCCGTTCTCTCAGGTCTGGCGGGACGATCCCTTGTTCGACGGACCCACCTATCTCGGCCAGGTGCCCCGGCGGGACATTCTCGAGGAATACCGAAAGGCTGACGTTTTCGCCTTTCCCACCCTTTGCGACAGCTTTGGCTTGGTGCTGGTCGAGGCGATGTTCATGGGCGTCCCCGTGGTGTGCACGCCCCATTGCGGGGACGTCGTGCGCGACGGCGTCGACGGTTTCGTCGTGCCGGCGGGCGACTCCGACGCCCTGTTCCAGCGGCTGCGCGAAATTGTCGAAGACAGAGCGTTGCGCGCCTTCCTCTCCGAGAATGCCCGGCAAAGGGCGCGCGCATTTTCATTGGAGGCTTATGGCGAGCGTCTTGTGAGCGCCCTGGCACCGTTGCTCGCCCCCATGCCATCCCTCAAGGCTCCTGCTCGCGCGGTACCCGCCGCAGCAGTCTTGGTGCAAACCTAGTGTTTGTTGGAACGCTGATCGGTCTGGCGTGCGTCTGGGTGTGGGCGTGGACGCGCCACCGCGACCCCTTCCACCCCTTGATCTATCTCCTGCCGCAACTGGCGTTCCTTTACGCCATCATGCCTTTGGCACTCATTGCCGAAGACCCTGTCCGGTTCGCCTGGTACACGGGCGGTGACAGCGTGGTGCGCTACCAGGCCATCGTCCTCCTCCTCATCGCCAGCCTTGTCGGCGGTGTGTGTGTTGCAACCGCCGGCATCACCGGGCGACGGGCCCGCTGGCACAGCCTCGACATTGTCGACCAGGACGGGCTGCGCTGCCTTGCCATTCTCCTCGGCGGGATCGGCTTTGCCGCCTGGCTCTACGTGGTGTTCCGAACCGGCGGATTCATGGCGGCCTACGGTGGGGCCTATGGCGGCGGCTGGGTGCCGAGCGGACACATTCGCGAGGCGCGTTTCGTGGGGTTGGTGGGCGCGCTCCTCATCTACCTGTCGCGCGTCGGCCGCGGGATGCGCGGGGTGGACTGGGTGCTGGTCGCCGTCTGCGTCTTTCCCACCCTTTTCCATGGGCTCGTGGGGGCGCGGAGGGGGCCGACCTTCCTGGCGCTGGTGGTGGCTGGCGGCGGCTACATCTACTTCATGCGCAAGAAGGTGCCCGTGCCGCTGATCATTGGCGCTGGGCTACTGGTGGGCGGGCTGTTGATGTTTTTGGTGGCCAACCGCGCAGCCATCCACCTTGGCGCACAGGCGCTGCCTGTGACCGACCCGTTTGCCCACCTCAACAGGTGGTCGTCCAACGAGTATCTGATCGGCTCTGCCGTGGTCCGATACGCGGACATCTACGGCAGCCACTATGGCATGCGCGAGCTGGTCTGGCTTGTGGGGCGGGTGGTCCCATCGGCGGTCTGGCCGACCATCTACGTGGATTTGCCTCTCATCTTCGGCATCGACGTGGACCTGCGGCTGAACGGCGGCGTCAACCCACTCGCCATTGCAAGCCTTGTGAACTGGGCGCCGACAAAAGGATCCGCCGAGGGCTTTGTCGCAAGCCTCTGGTTGGAGTTCGGGCCGTTTGCACCGTTTGTGGCGTTCGCCATCGGTGCGCTCTACGGCACCCTCTGGGCGCGTGCACGGTCCAGCCTGACCGCGAGGGTGGTGGCCCTTTTGGCTGCGGCGCTGTCGGTTTACCTCGTCATGCAGTCGTTGGACCCTTGGCTTTATCGGCTGCTCCTGTTCGGCACGCCCGCCTGGCTTCTTCTGCGCACCGTGCGGGCGCGACCAACCCTTGTGTTGGCGACATGACCGTGCGGCCGGCGATCATCATCAGGCGGATCGGGCCTTATCATCGCGCCCGTCTCAACGCTTTGCGCGCGGCGACGGAGGCGGTGCTTGCGGTGGAGGTGTGCCGGCAGGACGAGACTTACGCCTGGCCGCACGAACCTCTCCCCAGCCACATTGCCCGCGCCACGCTGTTCAACCGGCAGGCTGAGGGCAGGACCATCGCCGCCCTGCGCCAACGCGTCGAAGCGGCCCTCACAACGTTTGCGCCTGACTGTGTGGCGGTCCCCGGATGGGCCGAACCTGCAGGACTGATGGCCCTCCAATGGGCCCGGCGGCGCGGCGTTCCCGTCATCCTCATGTCCGATAGCCAGATGCACGATGCACCGCGCAGGCGGCTTACCGAATGGCCAAAGCGTGCGGTCGTCCGTTGCGCAGGGGCAGGTTTTGCCGCAGGACCCACCAGCCGCGACTATCTCGTGCAGCTCGGAATGGCGCCGCACACGATTGCCCTTGGGTACGATGCGGTGGACAACGCCCACTTCTGCCGCGGCGCTGAGGCGGCGCGGTGTACGCCTGGAGTGCGGGAGAGGCTCGGCCTGCCGGCGCGATACGTCATCGCCGTTGCACGCTTCGTGCCCCAGAAAAATCTTCTCACCTTGGTCGGCGCCTACAACGAGGCGCGCCGCCGGGGCTTGGTTGAGGCCGACCTCGTCATTGTGGGCGAAGGGCCCGAGCGACCGGCACTTCAAGCGCTGGAAGGCCCTGGCGTTTCAATTTGCCCTTTTGCCGACAATGACCGGCTGCCAGCCCTTTACGGCCTCAGCGACGGGCTGATCCTCCCAAGCCTCGTGGAACCCTGGGGCCTTGTGGTCAACGAGGCGATGGCGGCAAGCCGGCCCGTGATCGTCTCGGACAGGGCGGGCGCTGCCCCTGCGCTCGTGGAGGACGGTGTCAACGGCTTCGTCTGTCCGCCCACCCACGAGGGTCTGATGGCGGCAATGGCCCGCCTCGCCCGCGCGGACGTGGAGGCGATGGGCGAGGCCGCCGCAGCGCGCATTGCACAGTGGGATCTTGATCGCTTCGTCCAAGGATTTCGCGCCGCAGCAGGAATCGCCGCGGCCCGCGAGCGCGGCCGCCCAGGCCGCTTGAGGCATCTGAGGCGTTTGAGCGGGCCGCCACTCGGCGTCATGGCGCGCCTTGTGGGGGCGTTGTCATGAAGCTCCTTGCCATTGTGGG
>JBCDCF010000036.1:0-12544 GCA_039182345.1 Pseudomonadota bacterium | reverse complement strand
CCCGCCTGATTGGCACAATCAGGCCGCGCCGGTCCGCCCCCACGGGGCGGCGCGTTCCGCACCACCCCGCGGACCGCCTCGTGAACCAAGTTGGGAGTGCCTCATGTTTAGGATCGGAGCTCTAACGCTCTTGCAAGGCCAAGCGGGCGCCGACAGCGCAGTAGATGGTGCCAACCACTTTCCCCTGCCATTTCAACACCAAAGGGTTGCGGCGCAGGAAGGTGCCGAGGTGGCCTGCGCTGACCGCGACAATCACCGTGCTGAAAAATCCCAGCAGCACGAAGATGGCGCCGAAAATGCTAAGCTGCACCATGACCGATCCGTTCTCCGGCCGCACGAATTGCGGCAAGAACGCCAGAAAGAAAAGGGCGGTCTTGGGGTTCAGCACCTCGGCGAGGATCGCTTGACGGAACGCCCGGCCCGCGGTGATCGGCAGGGCACCGCGGGTCACGTCAGTGGGCGCCTTCTCTAGGATCGCCTGCAGCCCCAGAAACACCAGATACGCGGCGCCGGCGTATTTGATGATGCTGAACAGGACAGCCGACGTCGCCACAATCGCTGAAATGCCGACAATTGCCATCACGGTGTGGAGGACGTCGCCCGCGGCAATCCCACCGCCGGTCGCGACGCCCACCTTTGTGCCCGATGTTGTCGCCCGTGCCACCGTCAGCAGCGTGGCCGGCCCCGGAATAAAGACAAACCCCAGAACGACAAGACTGTAGGCCGTCAGCGTTGCCGCGTCGATCATGGTGCGTTCCTTCCGTCAGCCATCCGCCGCCGGATCAAGCCATGGGCACACACCCTATACAAGGCGGAGGCGAACCCCGATGCATAAGGACCCGTACGGTGGTCACGATCCTGCCCGTATTGCGCCGGCGTTGGATCAATCTTTGCCAGGCATCCGCATAAGGGAAACACCTTACCAATGTTACAAAATGGCTATCTCTTGTAACTTTGGTAAAGTCAGATTTCACACCACAGTATTACCCGGAACGCATTCTAGAGATTGACGTTTTTGCACTTTAAAACGTCGCGCAGGCCCTGCTACACAAGCGAGCCAGACTTGAGGAGCGACAGGTGTGACTTTGCAAGTGTCGAGCGTTCCCACCTCATCGAGCAACGAAATCGTCGACGGTGCCACGTGGGCGCGGATGCGCCAAGACTGCTTGGACGACCCCGGCGCGTTCCACGGGGCACTTGCAAAGCGCAACATCTGCTGGTTCCTCAAAGGCCACGGCGACCATGGTGCGTGGGCATTCTGGGACGAGGCCGAGGGCCGTTGGGCCGGCTGGGACGCAAAAAGCGCAGCGCCCGTCACGCTTGACCTCTCGCCGGATTTCGAGCCGTGGGAGCGCGCGTTCGATGCATCCAATCCGCCGTATTTTCGATGGTTCTCCGGCGGCTACACCAACGCGGCGTTCAATGAGGTTGACCGCCACGTTCTGGCCGGCCACGGCGCTGAGGCGGCACTGATCTTCGAGGGTGACCGGTGGGACATGTCGCGCAATGGCGGCCGGGGCGGGCCTGTGGACGGCTATGCGGTGAGCCGCAAGCGCCTGCTGCTTGAAAGTGCCAAGTGTGCGTTGGCGCTAAAGGCGCTGGGCCTCAAGGCGGGCGACCGCATTGCGCTGAACATGCCAAGTATTCCAGCACAGATTTACTGGACGGAAGGCGCAAAACGGCTCGGCATTGTCTACACGCCGGTGTTCGGCGGCTTCAGCGACAAGACGCTGTCGGACCGCATTGCCGATGCCGGCGCCCGCGTGGTGATCACCGCCGACGGCAGCTATCGCAACGCCCAGCTGGTCGCCTTCAAGCCCAACTATACCGACCCTGCGCTGGACAATTTCGTCCCCGTCGATGTGGCGATGGACCTCCTGCGTGAAGCCCTTGGCGACCCCGCGCTCGGTGTGGAGCCTGCCCACGCCGCCCGCATTGACGCTGTGGTGCGCGAGCTTCTGACCGGCGAGGTCACTGTGGAGCGGTCCGACGTGATGCGCGGCGTCGGCCGTGCCCTCACAGAGCTTGGTCAAGACGGCGGCATGTCACCCCAGCAGCTTGCCGAGGTGCGCATTGCCATTGCCGAAAGCCTGGTGGCCTCGCCGCCGCGGGTGGATGCCGTCGTGGTGGTGCGCCACACCGCGCAGCCAGACCTCATCTGGAACCCTGAGCGCGACCACTGGAGCCATGACCTCACCGACAAGGCCGCCGGACAGATCCTTAAAGCGGCCCGCACAGTCGGCTTTGACGTCGCAGACGAGGACGCGCTCCTGGCCCTTCCGGAGACAGATTTTGTGCGCGCCATCTGGGCCGCCGCACCTGTGCTGGCGGTGGAGGCGGAGTACCCCAACTTCATCATCTACACGTCCGGGTCGACGGGTAAGCCCAAGGGCGTCGTCCATGTCCATGGCGGCTATTGTGCAGGCCTTGCCGCGACGATGCCCATTTCGTTCGACGCGCGACCCGGTGACGTCATGTACGTGGTCGCCGATCCGGGCTGGATCACCGGTCAAAGCTACCTGATTGCCGCCGCCCTCCTGACACGTGTGACAACGGTCATCGCCGAGGGCGCGCCTGTGTTCCCCCATGCCGGCCGCTTCGCCTCGATTATCGAGCGGTATGAGGTGAACATCTTCAAGGCAGGCGTCACGTTCTTGAAGTCGGTCATGCAGGACCCGGAAAACCTTTCCGACATCAAGAATTACGACCTTTCGTCGCTGCGGGTCGCCACCTTCTGCGCCGAGCCCACGTCACCGGCCGTGCAGGCGTTCGCCATGGAGCATGTCACCCCCTGGTACATCAACTCCTACTGGGCGACGGAACACGGCGGCATCGCCTGGACGCACTTTTACGGCAACGGCGACTTCCCGCTGCGCGCCGACGCACACACCTACCCGCTCCCCTGGGTGGTGGGCGATGTTTGGGTGGAGGACGCCGAGGCGGGACAGGCCAACGGTGCCGGTGACAACAATGGCGCCAGCAGGCAGAACGGCGCCAGCAGGCCGAACGGCGCCGGCGGGCAGAACGGCGCAGCCCATCCCAATGGTGCCGATGTGCCGAGTGGGGCCGGCAGTCCCAATGGCGCCGCCCAACTCACCCGCGCCAATGACGCAGGCGGCGCCCTTTGGCGCGAGGCCAAGGTGGGCGAGAAAGGCGAGATCGTCGTCACCCTCCCTTACCCCTACCTGGCCCGCACCATCTGGGGGGACACCGATACGTTCGCGGTGGAGACCGACGGGGTGAGCGCCCGCGTCACCCCCGGCTGGACCGGTGATGCAGAGCGCTACGCCGACACCTACTGGCGGCGCTGGCGCGGCGCATGGGCCTACACCCAGGGCGACTTTGCGGTGCGCTACGATGACGGGTCTTTCTCCCTCCACGGCCGCTCTGACGATGTGATCAACGTCTCAGGCCACAGGATCGGCACCGAGGAAATCGAAGGCGCGATCTTGCGCGACAAGGCGCTCGACCCCGCCTCGCCCGTGGGCAACGTCATTGTGGTGGGCGCGCCGCACCGGGAGAAGGGCGTGACCCCCGTTGCCTTCGTCACCTCCGTCGCCGGCCGCAAGCTGTCACAGGATGACCGCCGCCGCCTCACCGACCTCGTGCGCACCGAAAAAGGCGCCGTCGCCGCCCCGTCAGACTTCCTTGAGGTGACGCAGTTCCCGGAAACCCGCAGCGGCAAATATATGCGGCGGATGGTGCGCGCCATCGTGGAAGGCGGTGCGGTGGGTGATGCCACCACCTTGCGCAATCCCGAAAGCATTGAGGAACTGCGCCGCGTGGTCAAAGCCTGGCAGCGCCGGCAGGACCTTTCCAACGAACAGGCCCTTTTCGAGCGCTACCGTTACTTCCTGGTGCAATACAACACGGTCGCCGACGGCAAGCGCGTTGCAACGGTGACCGTCACCAATCCCCCCGTGAACGCCCTCAACGAACGGGCCATCGACGAGCTTGTCACCGTCGTGGACCATCTTGCCCGCAAGCGCGACGTGGTGGCGGTGGTGTTCACCGGCGCCGGCACCGCCTCGTTCGTGGCCGGCGCCGACATCCGCCAGATTTTGGAAGAGGTGAACACCGTTGCCGAGGCAAAGATGCTGCCCAACAACGCGCAGCTTGCCTTCCGCAAGATCGAGACAATGGACAAGCCCACCATTGCCGCGATCCAGGGCGTCGCGCTCGGCGGCGGGATGGAGTTCGCCCTTGCCTGTCACTACAGGATTGCCGAGCCCTTCGCCCGGTTCGGCCAGCCTGAGATCAACCTGCGCCTTCTGCCTGGCTATGGCGGAACCCAGCGTCTGCCCCGCCTTCTTGCCGAGAAGAACGGGGACACGGGCCTTCGCGATGCGCTGGACCTGATCCTGGGCGGGCGGGCCATCGGCGCTGAGGACGCCCTTGCCATCGGCGCCGTCGATGCCCTTGCCACAGGGTCGGCCGATGTCCTGTCCATGGCCCACGCCGCCGTGCGCGCCTACGTCAAGGATGGGAGAGGCAGCCCGCTCGGCCAGGCGCTTACAGCCCGCAAGGCGATGACGGAGCGGTGGGAAGACCCCTCCAGCATCGACCTCGACGCCGTCCTCACAGACCCGTTTTTGCAGCGCGTGCAAGGCCAGCTTGCCTGGGCAGGCCGCGCCAAGGCGGGCGAGCGGGCGCTGGACGCTGTGCGCACCGGCTGGACGAAAGGGATCAGCGCGGGGCTTGCCGCTGAGGCTGAGCACTTTGCCGAAGCCATCATGGACCCCGATGGCGGCAAGCGCGGCATCCAAGATTTCATGGACAAGAAGAGCCCGCCGCTCCCCGTGCGCCGCGACGGCGTCTACGTCTATGATACGCACAAGGCCCGCAAAGACCGCCTCATCGCGGACGGAGACCTTCTCCCTCTCGGTGCGCCCTTCTTCCCTGGCGTGACCCCAATCCCGCCCTTCCAGCTCGCCTTCGGGGTTGCCCGCGACCCCGACACAGGTGCACCGCGCTTCGGACCGCCCGGCAAGAACGAGCGCGAACTCGTGGTGCCTGTGCGCACGCCAGAGCCCAACGAGGCGCTGGTTTACATGCTCACGTCAGAGGTGAACTTTAACGACAACTGGGCGATCACCGGGATCCCCGTGTCACCGTTCGACTATCACGACGAAGATGTTCAGGTGACGGGTTCGGGTGGGCTTGCCCTCGTCGCCGCCCTTGGCAGTGAGGTGAAGGCGGAAGGACGCCTGAGGGTGGGCGACCTGGTGTCCGTCTACTCAGGCACCACCGACCTCCTTTCGCCTGAGGCCGGCCATGACCCGATGTATGCAGGCTTCTCCATCCAGGGTTACGAGACGCGCACGGGCAGCCACGCGCAGTTCCTCAACGTGCAAGCACCTCAGCTTCACCGCGCACCGTCGGACCTGACGTTGGAGCAGGCGGGCAGCTACACCCTCAACCTTGGCACCATCACCCGCTGTCTGTTCACAACGCTGCAGATCGTCCCCGGCAAAACCCTTTTCGTGGAAGGGGCCGCCACGGGCACAGGGCTTGATGCGCTCAAAAGCAGCGTGCGCACGGGGCTCCACGTGACGGGTCTCGTCTCAAGCGAAGCCCGTGTGGATGTGGTGCGCTCAGAAGGGGCTGAGGCCATCAACCGCAAGGATCCCGCCCTTGCCGCCTGCTTCACCCCCGTGCCTGACGACCCTGATGCGGCACGCGCCTGGGAGGCAGAGGGCAAGCCGTTGCTTGAGACCTACCGCAGCAAGAACGGCGGCCGACTTGCCGACTTCGTCGTCAGCCACGCCGGCGAGCACGCCTTCCCGCGCAGCTTCCAGCTTCTCGCCGAAAACGGCACCCTTGCGTTTTACGGCGCGTCATCGGGCTATCATTTCAGCTTCATGGGCAAGCCCGGCAACGCGTCGCCGGAGACGATGCTGGCGCGGGCGGAACTGCGCGGCGGCGATGCCGTCCTCCTTTACTACGGCCCCGCCTCCCGCGCCCTTGCCGACCCGACGGGCCTTGAGATGATCGAGGCGGCGCGGCTCTTCAAAGCGCGCACCGTTGTCGTCACCACCACCGATGGACAGCGCGAGTTCCTTCAGTCCCTGGGGCTTGAAGAGTCCATCGAAGGCATTGTCAGCCTTGAAGGTCTCAAACGCCGCGATGGCGCCAACTTCCATTGGCCCGAAACCTTGCCCCGTCTTCCCGATGCACGGGAGAACATCGAGGCTTTCAAGACCGGCGTGCGCGACTACCAGCAAAAGACGCTGAAGCCGTTCGGCTCTGCTGTGGGCCGGCTGTTGCGCTCACCAGGCAATCCCCGCGGTGTGCCTGACCTCATCATCGAGCGGGCGGCCACGGACACGCTCGGCGTCTCCACCTCGTTGGTCAAACCGTTCGGCGGCAAGGTGGTCTACGCTGAGGAGATGGCGGGGCGCCGCTATACCTTCTACGCGCCGCAAGTGTGGACACGTCAGCGCCGCATCATCTTGCCCACAGCCAACATCCTCGGCACGCATCTTTGCAATGCCTACGAAGTGACGCTGATGAACAAGATGATCGCCGCAGGGTTGTTGGACGTCACCGAGCCGACGCTGGTGCCCTGGGAGGATCTGCCCAAGGCACACCAGGCCATGTGGGACAACACCCATGAGGGCGCCACCTACGTCGTCAATCACGCACTTCCCGACACCGGCCTTCGAACACGCGACGAGCTGTTTGAGTGTTGGGCCTCGCAGCGCGGCGAATGATCCGCTTGTTACAGTTGTTTGGCAGGAGACAGTCCATGACCCTTGAGAGCGCCGACGTCGACGTGGCGGAGATGCCGGAGGCAGCGCGCACGGGTCGCCTTGCCGGTAAAACCGTGGTGATCACCGGTGCTGCCGGCAACCTTGGCAGCGAAGTGTCGCGCTATGTGGCGCGCGAAGGCGCCTTCCTCATCATGACGGGGCGAACCAAGACCCGCATCGATGAGGCCATGGAGAAACTGATCGCCGAAACGGGCGTGCCAGCCTCCAGGGTGATGACGGCCGTGCTCGATGGCGGCGACCCCGGCTCCGTGCGAGCGGCAATGCTTCAGGTCAAATCAGTGTTCGGCCGGGTCGATGTCCTCATCAACAATGCCGGCTCGGCAGGCCCAAAGCAGACGCTGGACTGCGTGCCCCTCACCAAGGACGAGATGGAACAGTGCGGCGAGGCTGAGACCGTCGCCGATGCCATGCGCAATATTTTCGGGGTCACCTGGAACCTCACCCGCGCCGTCGCCCCGTTGATGCCGCGCGGCGGGTCGATCATCAACGTCTCCACCATCTTCTCCCACACACCCTATTTTGCCCGCGCGCCTTACGTGGTGCCGAAGGCCGCGCTCAACGCCCTGTCCCAACAGCTCGCCAAGGAACTGGGCTCACGCGGCATCCGGGTAAACACGGTCTTCCCGGGTCCCATCGAGAGCGAGCGCATCCGCACCGTCTTTGCCGCCATGGACAAGCTGCAAGGTCTGAAAGACGGCGCCACGTCCGATTTCTTCCTCGGTAAAATGTACCTGAAGCGCTCCATCGATGGCGGCCGCGTGGGCAAGGCGCTGCCGACGCCCAGAGACATCGCCAACACGTGCGTGTTCCTGGCAAGTGACGAGTCGGCGGCCTTGAGCGGCGCAGAGCTCGACGTCACCCACGCCATGAGCGTTGTGAAGGAATCGCGCTCCACCTTCACGCTGCGCCCCACCATGCGCGACCTCGACGGCACCGGCCTCAGCGTCCTTGTTCTTGCTGGGGAGCGGTGGGAAGACGCGTTGGACCTTGTGCGCATGCAGCTTGCCTGTGGGGCGCGGGTTCTCCTCGGCCTCACCCGCCAGGCCGACGTCGCCCAGGCCGAAGCGCGCGCCCGCGCCCAAGGCTTTGGCGACAACCTGACCATCGCCCGGTTCAACCACGCCGAGCCGCAAAAGATGGAGCAGCTCCTCGACGAATACAGCGCCGAGCGCGGGTCCATCGCAAGCGCCATCATCCTGCCGGTCAAACCCCCACACTACTTCTCCGGTGAGCTTTCGGAGGCCGACGACGACGAGGTGGAGGAGTTCATCGAGGTGGAATTGGTGGGCGTGATGGCCGTGGCCCGCACCCTCGACCGTTACTGGAAGAAGAGCACCGACCTCCTGCAAGCCCCGCGCTTCGTCTTCATTTCCAACGCCAGCGACGGTGCGGACGACAATTATCACCGCCTCCTTGCCGCCGGCATCGGCCAGTTGATCCAGATCTGGCGCGATGAAGCGCGAGTCACCACCAAGGAAGGCCACCTCGCAAGGGCCGTCTGGGGCAACCAGGTCATCCGCTACACCAACCGCGAAGAAGAGAACGCGTGGTTTGCGGCGGGCCATGCCACTCGCCTGGTGTTGAACGAGCAGCGTGTGGGCGAGATCAACCTTGAACTGCCGGCCGATATTGCCGTGGAAACCGGCGCCAGGCGCGCAAAGATCGGCCTTGCGGAGAACATCACAGGCCTTCACCTCGGCAAGGTCGCCTTCATCACCGGCGGCTCCAAAGGGATTGGCGGTCAGGTGGCCCGTCTTCTGGCGCTCGCCGGGGCGAAGGTGATGATTGTCGCGCGCCGCCAAAGCGAACTGGAGGAGGCGCGCGAGCGCATTGTCAGCGAGTTGCGCGATGTCGGCTTTTCCGGCGTCGAGCGGCGCGTGAAGGTCATGGCCGGTGTCGACGTCGGCGACTTCGCCTCGCTGAAGCGCGCGGTCGACGAGACCATCGCCGTTTTCGGGCGGATCGACTACCTCATCAACAATGCAGGGATTGCGGGCGCTGAAGACATGGTGGTCGACATGGACCCGGATGCCTGGCGCTTCACCCTCAACGCCAACCTCGTCTCCAACTACTTCCTGATGCAGGAAATCGTCCCGCATATGAAGGAGAACGGGAGCGGTTACGTCCTCAACGTGTCCTCCTACTTCGGCGGCGAGAAGGCGCTGGCTGTCGCCTACCCGAACCGCGCCGACTACGCCGTGTCCAAAGCCGACCAACGGGCGATGGTGGAGAACTTCTCGTGCTATCTCGGCCCGGAAGTGCAGCTGAGCGCCATTGCGCCCGGCCCTGTGGACGGGGAGCGGCTGTCCGGTGTTCTCGGCCGCCCGGGCCTGTTTGTCCGGCGCGCCAAACTGATCATGGAGAACCGGCGCCTCAATGCGGTCCATGGCGCGGTGATCGAGGCGGTGCGCGGCGGAGCGGAGATCGAGACCGTGCTGCGCCGCCTGTCACGCAACAGCACCAGCACGCTGTCGCACGATTCCCTCGCGCCGGCGGAACTGCGCCGCGTCGCCCTCCAGTTTGCCCGCCAGGGCGACGGCATCTGCACGTGGGACCAGTATCTTCTGACGCCCGCCCTCGGGGCACGGCTGTTGTCGCGGCTTCGTCTGGGCGGCTACCTCCTCGGCTCGACAGAGTGGGAGGTGCCGGACGGCGAGGACGACCAGGCCACGGACTGGCTCAAGATCGTGCCGCCCGATGATGTGCCCTTCCTGCCGCAAAAGGTGATCGAGAAGGAGGCCGAGAAGATCGGCCGCGGCGTCCTCTCGCAGCTGGACCTTGGCACGATGCCCACCGAAGAGGACGTGGCGCAGGCCACCGTCTTCTTCCTCGCCGATCGCGCGGTGAGTGGCGACACGTTCATGCCCTCCGGCGGGCTGCGGGTGGAGCGGTCCACCACCGAGCGCGAAATGTTCGGCAGCCCCAAGCCTGAACGGCTTGAGCAGATGCGCGGCCGCACGGTCTGGATCATCGGCGAACACCTGGTGGACTACATTGTCGCCACAGTGGAAAATCTTGTGGTGGACTGCGGCGTCGCCAACGTGGTGGTGATCACCCGCTCAGAAGACGGGCGTCAGGCCATCGATGCATCGCTGAGCGAAAATGCCAGCGACCGCGTCCACTATATTGCCGCGGGGGATGCCATCGAGGCGGCCATGGACGAGGCCCTTACCGCCTATGGACGGCCGACCACCGTTGTCTCCATGCCCTATGAGGGGCTGCCGGACCACCTGTTCGACGAGACTGCGCCGCTGTCGTCGGACGACTTCAGCCGGATGATTGAGGAAAACCTCACCCACCACTTTCGCGTGGGACGCAAGGCGTCGCTTTACGACGGCTCGCAACTGGTGCTGGTCTCCCCTGATGTCCCGCTTGGCACCAATGGCGTGGCCTTTGCCCTTGCGAACTTCCTTAAGACCTGCCTGCACGCGCTGACGGCCACCCTGGCGGTGGAGAACGAGCGGCTGGTCCACGATGTTCCCACCAACCAGATCAACCTCACACGGCGCGTTCGCTCCGAGGAGCCCCGCGACGAGGCTGAGTACGAGGAGGAGCTGCGGCGCTTCGTTCGTGCCGTCCTCCTTGTGGGTGCGCCTTTGCCGGACGCACAGGACTCGCGCTACCGCTCACGGATCTATCGTGGCACGTCCATGACCGTCTGATCCATACACCGCCCCGTCGGCCGCCCGGCGGGGCTTGATGTCAGGCCGAAAGAGACAGCGCCGGCGTTCGGCCCGACTCCTCAAGGTCCCAGGTGGCGGACCACCGCCCCTCGCGCCGCTCCAGGACAAGAAAGTTGCGCTCCGCACAATACCGGCGCGTGTGTCCAGGAAGTCCGCGGATCGTGATGGGGTGTCCGGCAAGGGGCGCCTCACCAAGGGCTGCAAACGCACCAAGACCCCGTGCATAGACCCTTGGCGGCGCGGGATGGGTGATCCCCGACGCGACGAGCTGATGCAAGTCGCCGCTCGCCGTTGCCATTGTGGCGTGGGTGGCCAGGTGGATTTCGCCGGACACGACAGTAACGTCGATGCCGTCTTGCTCATGAAGGGCAAGGAGGGCGGACAGAAACGCCCGCCACTCGTCCCTGTGGGCAAGGCTCTGCCACTGGTCGCGCAGGTCGTCTTCATACTTGCGCAGCTTCGGCACGAAGGGGATCAGACGCTCCAGGAGAGACAGGCGCGGGCCCAAGGCCGGAACGCTCGACAAGATGAGGACGTGCCCGCCCTCCACCTTTCCAAGGGCGTCTTTGAATGTGCTCCAACCGACTGTGTCCATGATGCGATCGGGCCGACGCTCGGAGCGAAGGTCGGGGGCAAGGATCGCAACGCCGGGCAGGGTCAACGACAGGGAAAGTGAACGGCCCGTCCTGTCGTTGCACAAGGGCGGCAAGTCGCCAGGGCCTGTCGCGGCCTGAAAAAGAAGGAAGCATTCGCGCGCTGCGGCGAACAGCGTCACCCCCACATCGCTGTCCAGGATCTCTGGCGCGAGGGAGCCCCATCCATCGCAAATGTCATGGTCATCCCACATGGCGATGGAGGGGACGCGGGCGGCCACCTGGGCAAAATCCTCTTGCGCATACTGGTCGGCGTAGCGGGTGAAGAAGGCCTCGCGCAACGCGTCGTAAAGGGCAGCGCGCTCGCTTTCGCTCAGCGTTGGCGCAATGTCCGACGGCCAGCCGGCGCTTGCGGGGTGGGCCGACACCACCTCGTCGGCATAGATCTGGTCGCCGCCATGCAGAAGCAGCTGGAAGGGCCGCTTGTCATGCTGGGCACCAAGGCGGCGCCACATGATGTTGCGCTCGGTCTCTTCACGGGCTGTGTCTTCGTGCTCCTGTCCGTTGCAGGAGACGTAGGCAATGCGCAGGTCAGCGCGATAGTCGGTGTCGACGGAGTAACGCGCGCCAGCAACCTCGTACCAGGTGTCGGCGGCCAACGGCATGGTGAAGACGTAGCGAAAGGCCGTGCGGTCGCCCCGTTTCACAAGCTCTTGGGGCTCCACCTGTTGCGTTGCTGTGGTGAGCGGACCGGGGCGCTCGCCTGAAGGGTGCACCGCCAACGCGGCAAGGGTGACGCTGTCAGGACCAATGTCGTGAAGGAAAAGGACTGGGGTCACGGGTCTCCATTCGATATCGCTCGCACATAGGGCCGACAAAGGATGCACCCCGGGCGCCTTGCCCTGAAGGCTTGCACGCACGTGCGCGCCCGGCCGTCGCTAGACGGGCAATGTAGTGATGTGTTGGCCGAATACACGGGGCGCGCAATTCCTGCCGGATGTGACGGTTGCGCGCGCGTTTGCACCCTAGCGCACCCCGCTTTGGTGAGGCTGCCTGGGGAGATTGGCGGCCGGCGGCACCATTGGGCGCCGGCCATTTGTCACTTTGGGCGTCTCAGGCAGGCTCTTGGCTGGGACGAAAGTCCACATGAATGTGCGTTCCGAGGGGGTCGCGCACATTGAACTGGATGATGTCGACTTCAGGCAGCTCCACCTTCTCGCACGCAATGCCTTCTGCCTCCAGCACCGCTTCGAACTCTGCCATCCCACTGGCACGGAAGGCGAAATGCTCCAGCGAACCTTGGGTGCGGCCAGGCGGCTGATCCACTTTCACCAGGTGCACCACCGCCGTCTCGCCAATGTAGAGCCACACGCCAGGAAACGGGAATGTGGGCCGCGGTCCGCGCTTCAGGCCCAGAACGCGCTCATACCATTGGGCAAGGGATTCAGGGTCGTCTGTGTGCAGGTTCACATGGTCGAGTGCGGTCAGCATGGGG
>JBCDCF010000035.1:0-12912 GCA_039182345.1 Pseudomonadota bacterium | reverse complement strand
TGCTGATCGACAGGGCGACCAAGGGGAACCGATGAGTGCGAATGGTGTGCGGTTCGAGGCCGTTGGACCTCAGATCCGGATGCAGCTTCCAACACTGACGGCCACGGAACGGCAGGTCGCCGAGGCGATCCTCAATCTTGAGGCGCTCAGCGAAGGGACACCCATCAAAGAGGTTGCAAGTGCAGCCGGCGTCTCCGAAGCGCTCGTCGTCAAAGTGTCGAAAAAGCTTGGCTTCAAAGGCTTCCGGGAGCTGCGCACAGGCCTTGTGGGCTACCGCAACGCCCACACCAACGCGCTCTACAGCGAGATTGCCGACGATGACGACCTCGCGTCCATCGCCCAAAAGGTGTTTCGCACGTCGATCCAAGCGCTGGAAGAAACCCTTGCGATCCTCGACACCAGCGTCATGGCGCGCGCGGTGGAGGCCATCGATGCCGCCGCGCAGATCGACTTTTATGGTGTCGGCGGCTCGGCCCAGATTGCGCGGGATGTGGCGCACAAGTTCTTGCGGATTGGCTGGCGGGTTCACGTCTACGACGATCCCCACCTGATGATGATGTCGGCCTCCGTCCTTGGCCCGAGCGATCTTGTGGTGGCGTTCTCGCACTCTGGCACCACCGAGGCGGTGCTAGAGCCTGCCGAGCTTGCCAAGGAGAGGGGGGCCACGGTGATCGCCCTCACCAACTACACCTTTTCGCCGCTGTCGGAGATTGCCGACCTTGTGCTGGCGTCCACCGCGCGCGGCGGACCGCTCTTGGGTGAAAATGCAGCGGCCCGCATTGCCCAACTCAACATTCTGGACGTGTTGTACGTCGCGCTTGCCCAGCGCAACCGCAAGACTGCGACGAGCAACCTTGAGCAGACCATGTCCGCGGTGACGTCAAAGCGCCGGCGCCGCTGATCATGGCGCGCATCATCGTGGTTGGCTCGCTCCATCACGACATCATCGTCACCGCACCGCGCCAGCCTGAACCTGGTGAGACGCTGATGGGCGAGACTTGGCGCACGGCCCTTGGCGGAAAAGGCGCCAACCAGGCGGTGGCTGCGAAACGATGGGGCGCTGAGACCCATATGGTCGGCGCCGTTGGTCAGGATGATATGGGCGCGTCGCTCCTCACCGCGCTCAACGCCGCCGGCGTTGGTTGTGAGATGGTCGCGCAGCATGACGACGTCGGCTCGGGGATGAGCATTGCCACCATCGATGGGACGGGCGACTACACGGCCGTCGTGGTGTCTGGCGCCAACAAGGCCATCGACCCCGCCACCGTCGCATCCTGCGGTGTGCAGGCTGGCGATGTGATCATCCTGCAAAACGAGGTGCCTGAGGCGGTGAACCTTGCCGCGGCAGAGGCCGCGCGCCGTAGTGGGGCGAGCGTTGTGTGGAATGTCGCGCCCTTTCGCGAGGATCGTTGCGGTTTGCAGGGCCTCGTCGACGTCTTGGTGGTGAACGCTGTCGAAGCGCGGCAGATGTGCGGCATCCCTGTCGCGGATCTGAAAGGCGCTGAGGAGGCGGCCCGCGCGCTCAGCAGTACCGCGCGCGCGAGTGTCGTCACCGCAGGGGCGGACGGCCTTGCCGCGCAGGACAGGGATGGCGTGTGCTTCTCCATCCCCGCCATTGTCGTTGAGAACCCTGTGGCTCATGGCGCGGGCGATGTGCTGGTGGGGACCCTTGCCGCTGGCCTTGCCGCGGGCCACTCGCTTCACTCTGCCTTGACGGCGGCGAACACGGCCGCCGCGCAGCATGTGGGTGGGGCGAACGCCTGAGGTCGAGGTACCGCCCGGCGCACGGCGACCGTCCGTGTGCCGCCCACGACGATGATGTGTCGTGACGTCTTCTCAGACGAGAGCCTTTGGGGACCTGCCTAGCAGTGCTTCCACAGCGGCGCCGGCGCGCAGCACGGCGGCTTCGTCGAAAGGGGCGCCGGCGATTTGCAGGCCCACGGGCATCCCGTTCACCGCGCCGCACGGCACGCTGAGGGCAGGAAGACCGAGGAGGTTCCACGGGTAGGTCAAGCGCCAGGAGACGGCGAGAACGCTTTCGGGAGCGCCGGCAATTTCGACCGTGCGCTCGCCAACGGACCATGCAGTCAAAGGCATTGTGGGGCCGATGATAACGTCAAGATCGGCAAGGTGCTGGGCCATGACCTCGCCAAGGCGGCGCCTGTAGCGCTCGGCCGTCAGATAGTCGGCACCGGACACGAAACGGCCCATTTCCACCAGGAGGCGAACATCCGGCGCGAACCGGGCAACGTCGCCCGCGCGCAGCCGTGCGTCGTGATAGGCGGTCGAGGAGGCAAGCTCGATGGCAAAGATCGCTCCGAGCCCAACGGACAGTTCGGGGACGGTGAACTCGGTGACAACGGCCCCGGCGCGGGAAAGTGCGGTGATGGCCTCATCCACGGCAGAGGCAACACCATCGTCGA
Organism: Pseudomonadota bacterium; assembly: GCA_039182345.1. Taxonomy (GTDB): domain Bacteria; phylum Pseudomonadota; class Alphaproteobacteria; order Rhizobiales; family Amorphaceae; genus Acuticoccus. Next base: position 10,489 of record JBCDCF010000035.1, on the reverse strand, counting down.
TCCCTTCAAAGAAGTGGTTGCGGCACACCCCCACCTTTAGGCCTGCCGGTCCGCGGGCCATGGCTGCATCCAAGACGGCCGTGTCGAGGGCGCGGCCATCGGTGGCGGGGTCATTGGGATCGGGGCCGGACATGATGGCTGTGAGGAGGGCGGCATCGGCAACCGAAGTGGTCAAAGGGCCGGCGTGATCCAAGGACCAGCTGTGCGGGACAATGCCTGAACGCCCGATGAGACCGAACGTTGGCTTCAGCCCCACAGTCCCACACAAGCTGGCAGGAATGCGGATGGAGCCGCCCGTGTCCGAGCCAAGGGCCGCCGCGGCCATGCCTGAGGCGACGGCGGCGCCCGACCCGCCGCTGGACCCACCAGGAACACGCCCAAGGTCGAACGGGTTTCGGCACGGGGGTGTTTCCATCCCCCAGGCGAACTCGTGCATTCGGGTCTTCCCGATCATCACCGCGCCGGCGGCACGCAGCCGAGCGACCGACGCTGCGTCCTCCATCGGAACGCTCACGTCGACACTGCTGCCAACGGTGGTGGGCATGTCGCGGGTTGCGTAATTGTCCTTCACTGCAAGGGGGATGCCTGCGAGGGGACCGACGGACCGACCCTCGCGGACCGCTGTGTGGACGGCTTCAGCGTCCGATCGGGCGTTGGCGTTCAGGTGGACGAAGGCGCGCACATGGCCGTCGTGCGCGGCAATTCTCTCCAGGTAAGCGTCGAGGAGGTCGACCGGAGAGAGTTGGCCGGCTCGGATTTGGCCGGACAGCTCGGTGATGGACCGCTCCCACAGTGCCGTCATGGGCGCTCGCCAATGGGGCGGAACACCACGGCAGGGTGGGTGTCCCCAAGGTCGAGGGCGCGCAGGTCATCAATGGCGGCGCGGATCTCCTTGAACGCCTCGGCCACCTCGGCGAGGCGCGCATCGTCCAGCGGCAGGCCGAGCACTTCGGCAAGGTGGGGGAGATCAACGCGGTCATCGGTCATGGTGTTCGGCTTCCTCCGCCTTGAGGTCGGTCCGGCGGGGGTGCAAGCAGCATGGCAACGACGCTGTCCGGCGCGCCTTCGGCCTGCTGACCCTTTTTGGGCATGCCGGCGATGAAGGGGGCAAGCTGCGCTGCTGCGACCGTGTGAACCCGCCGCAGCTCGGCCACGGGGTCGGCGTGCTCGTCCACTCTGAGGTCAACCCGCCGATAATCCTCAGCGCCAATCACCACGATAGCGGCGGACTGGCGGCCCCGCTTGTCCCCGCCCACAGCCTGCGCTGCCTCGAGCGCTGCCAGGAGCCGCTCTTCCAGCGGACCCTTGATGGTTGAAGCTTCCGCCATTGCATCAAGCACCTGTGGCCCGGTGAGCATATTGCCCTGGACTGCAAAGTCTTCGCCCTCCAGCGCACCGCACCAAGGCGTGCAGTCGGTCCCTGTGAACGCTGCGCCTGAGCCTGTTACCCCGATCGCGCCCAGTTGGCGAAGGGCGGCGGCAGGGTCGCCGCCGACGGCCCTTGCCACCGCGTCGGCAGCCGTCGCGCCAGTGGCCAGGTGGTCCAATATGGCACCCGCCAGATATGGGTTGACCCAGGACTGGGTGGAGACGACGCCAACGCCTGAGCGGGTGTAAAGGCAGATGGCCCCAACCGCCGGCACAGCGGAGGCAACGCCGGCGCCCACCTCGCCTGTGGCCTTGCAGCGCATGACGATTGAGTAGGTGGAGATGAGGACGGCGGGCTGGCGGGTGGACATCTACACCCTCAGATGGTCGGCGACGTTGCTGGCATCGGCCGCTTGGCCTTCCTCCACAAGGCTGCCGAGCTTCAAGATGGCGTAGCGGTCGGCAATGGAGAGGGCGAATGCAAGGTGCTGCTCCACCAGAAGCACGGCGGTGCCCTCGTCCTTTTGGGTTTTCTTCAAGACCTCGGCCATGCGGTCGATCATTGTCGGTTGCAGCCCTTCGGAAATCTCGTCCACCAGCATGAGGCGCGGCCTGTTGATGAGGGCGCGGGACATCAGGAGCATCTTCTGCTCGCCGCCCGACAGGGTTCCTGCGCGCTGCTTCAGGCGCTCCAACATCCGCGGGAAGACGTCGCGAAGGGCATCCACCCGTTCGCGGAACGTGGTGTCGTCGGCAACGCCAAGGCGCAGGTTCTCCTGCACGGTAAGGTCCTGAAAGAGCGTATAGTCCTGCGGGGCATAGGCGACGCCGTTCGGCGCCATGAGGTGGGGCGGACGGCCGGTGATGTCCTTGCCTTCCAGAGTGATGCGGCCCTTCGCGACCTTCAAAAAACCCATCAAGGTTTTCAGAAGGGTGGTCTTGCCCATCCCATTCTTGCCGAGCACGGTGACGATCTCGCCGGGGCGCACCGAAAGGGACACATCGTTGATGACAGGTGCACCGCCGTAGCCTGAGGCAAGCCCATCCACCGTGAGGAGCGATGCACTCACGATGCCGCCTCGACGTTTTGGCCAGAGTAGACGGCGCGAACCAACTCGGACTGGACCACCTCGTCGACGGTGCCTTCCATCAAAATTGCGCCCTGGTGAAGGACGATGACGCGCGAGGAGATTTCGCGCACGAAGTCGAGGTCATGTTCGATGAGGACGATGGCAAGGCCGTAAGTCTTCGCAAGGCGCTGCAGCACGCCGCCTATGGCGCTGCGCTCGGCCTTGGAAAGACCTGCCGTCGGCTCGTCGAGGAGGAGGACTGAGGGTTCTGTGGCGAGCACCATGGCAAGCTCCAACCCCCTCTTCATGCCGTGGCTGAGGCTGCCGGACGGCGTGCTCATCTCCTTGTCGAGCCCTGTGGTGCGGACGATCTCGAGCGCAGGCTCTGGCAGGTGGATTTCGGTGCGGCTTGCCAGCATGGGCGCACCGTCCACGCCGTAACGGGCAAGCTTGAGGCAGTCCGCGACACAGAGCGTGTCGAAGAGGTTCGTGTTCTGAAAGCTGCGGCCGATGCCGAGCGCCACGATGGACTGCGGTGCACCGCGGCCGATGGATGTGCCCTGCACGAAGACCTGGCCGCCGGTGCGCTCTGACCCGTTGGAGATGCAGCGCATCAACGTGGTCTTGCCGGCACCGTTGGGGCCGACAATGGACAAGAGCTCTCCGGCATTCACCTTCGCCGAGACGCCTTCCAGCACTGACAGGCTGCCGTAACGGCAGGTGAGACCGTCGATTGTGAGAGGGGGCGCATCTGCCGCTGCAGCACTGACTTTGAGGTCGACGGGGACGAGGCGCACCACCTCCTCGCGCTCACCGCGCCACCGGCGTACCGCCCACGCCACCGGCTGCCACAGCAAAGGCCCGAGGCCGCGCGGCAACAGCACGATAACCAGAACGAAAGCAATGCCGGTAAGAAGCTTCCAAAGGAACGGAAGCGTGCCTGAGAGGTAGGATGCGGTGACATCGATGCCGATGGCGCCGACCACCGGTCCGATGAGTGTTCCTCGGCCGCCGAGTGCGGTCCAGATCAAGAGTTCGGTGCCAAGGAGGAAGCCCCCCAGCTCAGGCGCGACCACATTGGTGAACAGCGCATAGATGAAACCGGCGACGGCACCGATGGCGGCCGCGCCCATCATCAACGCCCCTTTGACCCGGCTGATGGGGATGGCGAGGTAGGAGGCCCGTTCCTCGTTCTCCCTGATCGCCACGAGGATGCGGCCGAAGTCACTGCGCACGAAGAGGAGGCCGAGTGCGGTGACGGCGATGAGAAAGAATCCGGCGATCAGAAAGTAGGTCTCCACCGACCAGTAGTAGGTGGGAAAGGCCGAGATGCCGCTGGAAGACCCTGTGAAGCGCCCACCGGCAAAGATGAGCTGCACCAGGACAATGGGGAGGGCAAGGGTGATGATGGACGCGTAGAGCGGTGAGGCGCCGTGATAGAACGCGAGCCAGCTGACGAGTGCAGCGACCGCCATTGCCACCAGAATGCCGGCCACAAGCGCGCCGATCGCCCATTCGGGCCCGAAGCCATAGTGGGTGAAGGTGAGGGCGGCCGCGTAGGCGCCGACGCCGAAAAAAGCCGATTGGCCGAACGTCAGGATCCCCGTGTAGCCCCACAGGATGTCAACGGTCATCACCAACGCGGCGAGGCAAAAGGCGCGGATTAAGATGTTGGTGGTGTAGATGTCGAGTGAGCGCGAGGCGAGGATGAGCACGACGGCCGCCACCGCTGCGCCGAGGGCCACCGACCGCCATGGGCTTTTTTGCGCCGCACCGCCGCGTGCGGGTGGCGCGGCGGTGGTCTCGGACACCTCAGCCAATGCCAAGTCCCTTCGGTCGCAGGCGCAAGATCAGCGCAGCCAAGACGACGATCGTCAGCCCGCCAAGGATCGGGCTCACATAGGTGGAGACGGCCACCTGCGCGCTGCCCAGAATGAGTGAGGCCACAGCAAGGCTGGGGATGGAGATGCCGGACACAAGGACCAGCATGAACGAGTTCACCAGCCAGGGGAGGCCCATGTTCGGATCGACGGCAAGGAGCGGTGTGATCAACGCGCCGGCCGCGCAGGCAAGCCCCGCGCCGAGCGCAAAGGTCAGCATCCGCACCCGGCCTGAGTTGATGCCGAGCCCGCGCGCCAAAGTCTCATTCATGATGACTGCACGTGCGTTGAGGCCGAAACGGGTGGCGCGAAACAAGACGGTGAGGGCAACGCCCAGAAGGACGGCGATGACCGTCGCGGCGAGGCGGTAGGCGGAGTAGTCCACCACGCCAAGGTCGAGCGTGCCTGCAAGGGGGGAGGCTGCGAACTGAACCTCCCTGCCAAACGACAGTGTGATGACCTGCACGATGATGATGCCGAGGCCCCATGTGGCGAGGATCGCATCAAGGGGCCTGTTATAGAGCGGGCGGATCACCAGGCGCTCCACCACAAGCCCTGCCGCAAACCCGAACGCGCCGGCAAGCGGGATCGACAGCCAGGGGGACAGGCCCGCCTGTGTGGTCAAAAACGCCGTGTAGCCGCCCACGGTGAGGAAGGCACCGTGGGCAAAGTTGATGAGCTTCATCACCCCGAGGATGATCATCAGCCCGGCCGCGACGGCAAACAGGATTGCCGCCGTGGTGAGCATGTCGAGGAGAAGAATGCCCATCGCTGTCGCCTAAGGGTTTAGCCGGCGAACTGGGGACACTGATCGCCCGGATCGACGTTCTCGAAGGTCTCGATCACCTCCACCGATCCATCCTCTTGCACCTGGCCGAGGTACATGGTCAGCGGGGCGTGGCGCTGCTTGTTCATCTGAACGGTGCCGCGCGGGCCTGTGAAGGCCACCTCGTCCAGCTTGTCGATCACAGCGTCGGCGTCCGTCGATCCGGCGGCCTCCACGGCGGCTTTGTAAAGGTAGATCGCCTCGTATTGGGGGACGGAGAGGTCGTTCGGCGTGTTGAGGTCGTCGCCGAACTTGGCGGCCATCGCGTCGAGGAAGGTTTTGTTCTCTTCGCTATCGATCCCGGTGACGTATGAGGCGGCAATGAAGATGCCCGTTGCATCGCCGCCCATGGACTTCGCAGTGCCCTCATCGACGGCAAGGTTGGCGTAGGGGATGTCAACGCCTGCGGCACGCAGCTGCTTGGTCAGGGTAACGTTGGGTGCACCGCCTGCTGTCGAGGTGATCAAGGCGTCGGGGCCTGCGGCCTTCAGCTTGGAGATGATGGCGGTCCAGTCGGACCCGTCCATCGGCAGATACTCCTCGCCCAAGATCTCGCCGCCATTGTCTTCCACGTATTGGCGGGTGAACTCCAACATGCCGCGGCCGAAGGCATAGTCGGAGCCGATCAGGAAGTAGGTCTTGGCGTCGAACTCTTTCATGAAGTGGTCGACGATGGGGGCCACCTGCTGCTCGGGCACCCAGGCATTGATGTACATGTAGGGCGAGCACGACCGGCCCTCGTAGAACGAGGTGTAGATGTACGGCGTGCGGCCGCGGTTGACGATGGGCAGCCCCGCATTGCGCGCCGCCGACGTTTCCATGGAGATGAGGACGTCGACACCTTCGCGGAAGACAAGGCTGTCAAAGGCGCGCTGGGCGCCTTGTGCGCCCGACCCGTCGTCCGCCACGATGAGCTCCAGCGGACGGCCGAGCACGCCGCCTGCCGCGTTGATCTCTTCCACCGCAAGCTCGGCAGACTGCACGACCGACGGTGCCACCACACTGTTGGCGCCCGACAGGCCCACAGGAACGCCGATTTTGATGGGATCTTGCGCCATCGCCCCTGTGGCGACCATGGCGGCAACGGCCGCCCATGCGAGTGTTTTCATCGTCTGCTCCTTCGTTTCGTTTTGTTTGTCAGTACCAGGAGGGTTCGGCGTCCGAGCCAAGCATCTCGCCGTATAAGTCGGAGCGCCGGTCCCTGAGAACCTGGTTGAAAGCGTTGAGGGTGCGCCCGCGGCGGGCGGCGGTGATGTCCACCTCGGCAAGCAGCGTCTCGGGTTCGGTTTTGCTGGCAGGCCCTGCGATCAGCCAGCCGTCAGGCCCTGCGATGACGCTTTGGCCCAGAAAAGGCTGCTGGCGCTCGGTGCCGACCCTGTCGGCAGCGGCAATGAAGACCGAGTTCGCATGGGCCGCGCCCATCACCAAGATGTTGGCCATGGCAAGGGGCTGATGGTCGGAGTTTGGCATCGGCACCCAGTTGGTGGGCACGCAAATGAGTTCCGCGCCCCCAAGGGCGAGCATGCGCCAGCTTTCGGGGAACCATCCATCATAGCAAATCAGCACGCCGATCCGCCCGATGGCGGTGTTGTAGACGGGAAAGCCGGAGTTGCCGCGCTCAAACACCAGCGGCTCCTCGTTCCAAAGGTGGGCCTTGCGGTAGGTTCCAAGGTGGCCATCGGGGCCCACCACGGCGGCGCTGTTGTAAAGGTCGGCGCCGTCGCGTTCGCAAAATCCGGCCACAAGATGGACGCCATGCTCGCGGGCAAACGCCTCCCATGCACGGACCGTCGGGCCGTCGGCGGGCTCGGACAGGCTCAGCGCCTCGGACCGGCTTTCAAACACGTAGCCCGAGTTGGACAGTTCCGGCAGGACAATCACATCCGCCCCGTCACGCACCGCTGTCGCCGCCCGCTCCAACCCCTCTTCGCGGTTGGATGCGACCTCACCGATGCGCGGTTCATATTGGATGCAGGCGATCGTCAGGCTTTGCGACACTTTGGCGTCCTCCGTGCCATCTGAGCAGCAAAGTCTATGCCACCAACACGGATTATTCGAGCCTGTTGGTTAAGGGCGCTGTTTTGCAGGCGGGTGAGGACGGGCTTGCAATCGCTTAGCTGCGATGGTGCGGACCACCTGTCAGCTGCACTGATCGGCCACCGAGATGATGCCGAAACCGAAGACATCGTCCTTGCCGGTTTCGCCCACATCCACCGCTGACTTGCCGTAGTCTGCCACAATTTCTGTGGGGTCGATGGGGCCTTGGATCATCGGATCTGCGGCAAGGAGGGCGGTCATGAACGGGACGGCAACTGAGGTGCCGCTGACGAACTGAAGTTGATCGCCCAGAGGCACCGCCACATCGACGCCAGGGGCAGCAAAGTCGATGTGTGGGCCGTGAACGGCGTTGGAGTAAACCTCCTGGTCGGCGTCCACCGCGGTGACGGCAATCACCTCCTCGAATGCAGCCGGAAAGCGCGGGTTGGAGGATTGGCCATCGTTCCCAGCCGCTGCAACGAGGACAAGACCGCGCGCAGCGGCACTTTGGATGCCGATGTCGAGGATCTTGTTGTAAGGGCCGGCAAGGCTGATGTTGACGACCCGCACATCCTGCTGGGCCAGCCAGTCCAGCGCACGCAGAAGGTCGTCGACGCCCGCGGCAGAACCCAGCGTGTGCCCGTCGCCGGCGACCACAGCGTTGAAGATCTCAGGCTCAAGCAATCGTCCAGGGCCGGCAAGAAGGGCGGCAAGGGCCGTGCCGTGATGAGTGCCCGTCTGTTCGCCCGGATCGCGGCGAAAATCAGCAGTTTCAATGCGTGCCGAAAGGGTGCTGAGGGCGGCGGGGTCGATGGCAGTATCCACAAGACCGATGGCGGCATGGGATTGGCAGCCTGAGGCGGGCCAGCCGATCATGGCGTCGGCATACTGGAACCGCTCCAACGCTGCCGACGCTGCCGGCACGGAATAGGCGTGGTTGACCCCGGCCGTTGCAGAGGCTTGCAGCTGCTCAATCTCGGCAATGGCTTGCGGTCCGGTTCTCCCCTGAGGAATGCGCACCACGATGAGTGTCTGGTTGAGCGCATCCAGCGCATCGCGCCGTAAAACCTCATAGCCGAGCGGTGTCGCCTGCCGAATGAGGGTATCGGCGGCCTCATCGTCGGGGGTCAGCACCACAAGTTCGCTGGCGTCGACCACAACGCCTGCGTCAGCGACTATCCACGCGCGCGGCACGGGGCGCAGAGCCTCCCTTCCCAGCGGCGCTCCGAGCGTGTTGCCCGCCTGGCGCGAGGGCGGCAGATCCGCAGCGCTCACCGTGGTCGGGGCCATAGCGCCCAGCGCAAATGTTGCGGCGACCAACGGCCCGGTGATCCAACGCATGCTCATCCCCCCTTTGTGGCTAGAACAATGCGGCATTCGCATGGCGGCTTGTGTGTCGTGCGACACGTCGTGCGAATTGAACTGCGGCCGGATAGGGTTCGGCGGATGCATAGGGATGGTTTTCCGTGTGGTCTTCGCACGATGGTGCAATAATCGCCCTGTGCCGGCGACGCACAAATTGCGGACCTGCCGAAAAATTGAACCCCGAGGCACCGTCATTCGACTTATGCGCAAAGGTGTGAAGAAAGTGGCGGATCATGGCGGACAAGGATGACAGCGCGGCGCTGCACGACCTCCTTCACGGGCGGCTCAGTGAGACCGAGGCCGCGCGCTTGAATGAGGCCATTCGGTCCGACCCGGCGTTGAAGGCCGAGTACCGCCTTGTGGCCGCCCTCAACGAGACCGACACCGCGCCCCATCCTTTTCCGGGTGAGTTTGGTTGGGCGCGTTTGTCAAAAGCCATCGACAGCGAAGCGCCCAAACGCCGGGTGTGGCACCGCAGCGTGAGCGTGTGGCAGGCGGCGGCCTGTCTCGTAGTGGCCATCTTTGCCTGGCAGGTGGCCATCGCGCCTCAGCTCATCGAGCAGTCCGGTGACGTGCCGCGTTACGTGACTGTGACCGGCCAAACGGGGGCGGATGCGCCGTCAACGGCCCGCATTGCGTTTGTGCCGGAAGCGTCCGAGGAGGCGATCCGCCAACTGTTGCGCGATGCGGACGCAACCATCGTCAACGGGCCGACGGCGCTCGGCTTTTACACCCTAGGCTTTGAGAGCGACGAGGATCGAGATGCAGGATTGGAGCGTTTGGGGGCAGAGCCGGCCGTCGTTCAGTTCGTCGACCGCGAGTAGGATGATGGGTCAGGTCGACCGCTCAACCTCATTGAGGGGCCGGGCGCGGGTCTGACCGATCCTGGATACCGTCGAAGGCTGGACTGACCCGATGCCCGAAACTGACGATCTTGCATTTCTCCTCGGCCGTGTCGCCGTTGGTGACAAGCGCGCCATGGAGGCACTTTACACGTCGGTCGGCCCCAACCTTCATCGCTTTATCCAAACAAAACTGAGCGACCCTCACGAGGCCGCCGACGTTTTGCAGGAGACGATGTTGGAGGTCTGGCGGCGGGCTGGCGGGTTTGCCGGCCAGTCGGCAGTCCGCACCTGGATCTTTGCCATTGCGCGCAACAAGGCGGTCGATCGCCTGCGCAAGGCGACCCCGACCCTGGCCGAGCCGGATGAAACCATCCCCGACGGGGCACCTGACCCTGAGGCCGCCCTGGAGGCGGTGGACAACAAAGCCGCGCTTTTCAAGTGTATTGCGAAGTTGAAGGAGGTGCAGCGCTCGGCCATTCACCTCGCCTACTTCCGTGACATTGCCTATGCCGACATTGCCGAGATCGAAAACTGCTCGGAAGGCACGGTGAAAAGCCGCATTCACCACGCAAAGAAGCTTTTGCTGCATTGCCTGTCGGCCGACGGCGGGCGATAGACCAAGGCATTCGGAACCGCACATCGCGTCGGTCTGGAATGTCTGTGAGCACACGGATCTGAAGTCAGACTCCTTCGTTGGTGTGCTTGCCGTCTATCCGACATCTCTCCTACCCAAGAAGACTCACCCGTTTCTGTGTAAGACGTCGCTGGACCTGACCGAAAACGGGAGAATGACCGGTCGTCAAAAAAATACGCCTCAAGATTGAACCTTTGCGTGCGCTCACACGACTTAGGGTCACTTGCAGCTCAGGGGGATCTGATTTGTTGCGGCCGATCATCAGGCCGAAACAGAGCCAAGGGCGGTGAGCGACTGTCGGAAACATCACAGTACTTGAGGAGACGGAACGTGGACATTGGAAAGATTTTGAAATTGGATTTGGACGGCCTTACGATTGAAGGGTCAGAGCGAGGCGAATTTCTTCTTGGCTCTTTCGGGGGTGATGAGATTGATGGAAATGGTGGAAATGACACCATCCTTGG
>JBCDCF010000034.1:0-12967 GCA_039182345.1 Pseudomonadota bacterium | reverse complement strand
CTGGGAGGGGCATCGCGCGTCCATGACAATCGGCTACTGCCAGATGATGGACGGGTCGCGCGTCTCTGCCCAGCGCTTGGCGGTGAGCGCGAACGGGGCATCCCACGACCAGGCGTCGGTGCCGGTCACCCGAACGCCTCGCTCCAGAAGCCACAGCGTTGCGTCCCGTCCCATGCCGCAGCCGGAGACCAGATAGTCGTCCTGCCCGTAGCGGGCGCCGGCGGAGGTGTTCACCACCACAATGTCGAGCGGTTGCAGATCGTGGCCGATGCGCGCAAGCTCCGCCTCCACCTCGCCCGGCTGCACGATGTGGCCGTCGGTGAGATGGCGAAAGTCCAGCTTGACGCCAGGGCGAAAACACCAGTCCAGGGGCACCTCATCGATGGTGGCTGAGGGCTTGCCACCGTCCATGGTCGAGTGGTGGTGGTAGGGCGCATCGAGGTGGGTGCCGTTGTGGGTGGACACGGTCAGCGTTTCCACCGCCCAGCCCTCGCCGCCAGGAAGGTCCGCTTCGGTCAGGCCGGGGAAGAAGGAGGCCACCTGTGACGCCGTCTCGCGGTGAGCGTGGTAGTCGATCTGAGGCAGCATGATGGGCGGATCGGAGGCAATGCCCGCCTCCAGCGCCACGGAAATGTCGATGAGCGTGCGGGGCATGGCGCCTCCTCTTACGGCACGAGGCCTGTGGCGATGACGGGGAAGGCAATGACCAGAACAAGGACGCCGAGCATGGCGAGCGCAAAAGGCGCCGCGCCGATGAAAATGTCCGCAAGGCTGACGGTCGGGTCGTCCAGCGTCGACTTGATGACATAGACCGATATGCCGAACGGTGGCGTCAGAAGCCCGATCTCCACCGCAATCACGGTGATGATGCCGAACCAGACGAGATCGACCCCGAAGCCCGTCATCACGGGCAGCATGAGGGGAACGAGGATCAGCATGATGGATGAGCTGTCGAGGATCATCCCCATCGCGATCACCACGGCAATGTAAAGGGTGAGCACGGCCATCAGCCCCAGCTCGGCATCGGCCACGAGGCTGCCAAAGCCGGCCGGCAGACCGGAGAAGGACAGCATGCGCGAGTACATCTGTGCCGCGATGATGAGAAAGCAGATGGAGGCGGTCACAAGGCCGGTCTCGATCAGAACGCGGCCGATGGCGCGCAGACCCAGCGTGCCTTTTAACAGGCCGAGGACAAGCGCGCCGATCGCCCCCATGGCGCCTGCCTCCACAGGGGTGAAGATGCCCCCATAAATGCCCCCCAGGACCAGGACGATGAGCGTGACAATGGGCAAGCCTTTGGCGAGGATATCGCGCTGGGTCAGGTCGCCGTCCTCAGGCACGGTGGGCGACCCGAGCGCCTTAGGGGCAAAGGCGGCAACGGCCACAATCCCCAGCCCGAACACGAGGCCAAGGAGGAGGCCCGGTAGAATGCCGGCAATGAACAGGTCGCCGATGCTTTGTTCGGTGAGGATGCCGTAGAGAATGAGAAGGAGCGATGGCGGGATCAGCATCCCAAGCACAGAGGAGCCCGCAACGACCCCCGTTGCAAAGCGCGGCGCGTACCCGTTCCTAACCATCTGCGGCACGGCGATCTTGGTGAAGACCGCGGCCGAGGCAATGGAAATGCCTGTGATGGCGGCAAAAATGGCGTTCGCGCCCACTGTGCCGACGCCAAGCCCACCCTTGATCCGCCTGAAGGCATGGTTGGCAACGTCGAACGCATCGCGCCCCATGCCGGACTCGGAGACGAGAAAGCCCATCAGCACAAACAGGGGAACGACACCAAAAAAGTAGCTGGCGATGGTGTCGGAGGCGGCAAGCGCCATCAACTTGGCGGCAAGCTCTGGCGAGCCTTTGATGGCCCACACCCCAGCGAACGAGCAGGCCATCAGCGCAACAGGGACCAGAAGCCCCGCCATCACCGAAACGACGAGAACCACCAGAGCGATGAGACCGATGTCGAACGGGGTCATGCAACACGTTCTGCCGCGCGGCGATGCCGGCGCCAGATCCGCGCGATGAACTGAAGGACGAGGAGTGCACCCCCCACCACGATGGTGGCCTTCACCGGCCATGTGGGCGCCGTGAAGTCGCCGACGGCGCCGACGAAAGTGCTGCGCTCCCAGTCGCGCACAAGGTTCGGCCAGGTGGCCCAGACTAGGATGGCAAGCACCGCCGCCCCCACAAGGTCCCAAACGTCCTCCAGCAACCGCGCCGCCGCAGGGTTTTTCCTGGACAGTGTATCAGGCAGTGCGGTGGACCGGGCCATTCGGCCAGCCCCCAAAGTCTGCGGGGCCTGCAGGAACACGATCGCCACGATGGACAGGGACACCATCTCGGGAACGCCTGGCAGCGGCGCCCCCAGAAGGTTGCGGCCGGCAACATCAAGGCCGATGAGGACCATCAGCCCCAGGATCAGTGCAGAACCGGCAATGTTGGTCGCCATTGCCGCAAGGTCTAGAAGGCGCAGCGGCAGTGGGTCGCGCGCCGGTGCTCCAGCTTCGCTCACTCGCGGTCCCAGTCGCGAAGGGGTTCTGCCCCGGCCGCGCGCATGGCGTCCATGTAGGTGGTGAGGATCTCCGTCCCAGGTTCACCCCGCGCGTCGAGTTCTGCGGCCCATGTGGCGGCAGCGTTCTCCATGTCGTCCGCCCACGCCTGCCGCATCTCCTGGGGCGCGTCGGTGATGGTCGCGCCAGCCTCGCCCATGGCGGTGAAGGCGGCCTCTACGGCGGCTTCCAACTCGTCAAGGTACCAGTCCCGCGCAGCGTCGGCGCCTGTCACCAGCGCATCTTGGACCTCTTGGGGAAGGCCCTCATACCAGTCCGTGTTGGCGCAGATGGCCGCCGCGAACTGCGCGCCCAATCCTGCGCGGGTGATGTAGGGCGCCACCTCATGCAACTTGCCCGGCAGCGCGGCGGAGGCAAAGACGATCACCCCGTCGTACACCCCGGTGCGCAGCTCGTTGTAGTAGGTGGTGAGGTTGCCCGACACGCCGACAGCACCTGTTCCCGACAGCCAGTTGGTGGCAGCGCCTGGCGCTGCAATTTTGCGGCCTTCAAGGTCGGCGAGCGAGGCAACGGGAAAGTTCGTCATCAACAGGTAGTCGTCGATGACGATGGGTCCTCCGAGATAGGTGTTCCCGTTGTCGAGATAGGCCTGGCGCATCCGTGGGTCTTCGCGGTGGAGGCGGTCCATCAACTCGCCCACCTGACGCGCGTCTGAGCTGACGAAGGGGGTGTAGTAGGTGACGTTCTGGGGCCCGAGCTTTGCCGGATCGAAGAGGGACTCGCAGGTGCCAAGTTCGGCAAGGCCGGACTCGATGGTCTCCAATTCCTCGCCGACGGCCGCGATGGTGCCACCATACTGACCGTCGAAGATCATCTCGTGCCCATGCTCGGCGAGTGCTGCGTTGACGGCTGGGTAGAACGCTTCGTCCAGCATCCGCACCCAGCGGAACACAGGCGGATGGCCTGCAACCACCGTGACCGAGTAGCTCTCGGCATTCGCCGGAACCGGTGCGCTTGCAATGGCCGCGGCGATAATGGCCGGGGCGACAATGGCCGGCGCCGACAGACGTCCAAGTGATCGCATGGTGTTCTCTCCCTGTGATGCGCGGCCCTCTTCTGGGGCATTGGCGCGTTGGTCAGGCGGCCCCCTCCGCGCAAAGGGCAAGGAAGCCGCCGGTGGCATGGCATGTGAGGCGCCTGATCAGCGCCTCAGTGTCGTCCTTTGACGCTGCGGACATGTCGGCAAGGCGCTCTGGCCGTCCTGAGCGCCCGACCGCACCCATCAGAAGACCGAGCGCCATGGAGTAGCCCCAGGCACAGGTCTCGCGCGAGGCATTGGGGCAGGCGGTGGCAAGGGCGTCGATGAAGCGCCGGGCAGACGGGTCGTAGAGCCGCTCCACCAGCGCCTGATCGCGGGAGTCCCCTGCGGCGAGGCACGCAAAAATTCTGGCAAAGAGCTTGCCGCCGCCTTCGGGCGCAAACGGCGGGCGAAAGAACGCATCGAAGATCTGGCGGACGGCGTCGGGCCGGGCGAGGTCCACCTCGTCGAGCAGGGTCTGCCGCGCGGTGGTGATGAAGTGCGCCCGCCGCTCAATCACCGCCGCATAGAGCCCGTCCTTGGACTGGAAGTGATAGTGGATCAGGCCCTGTGCGACGCCGGCATTGAGCGCGATCGCCTTCATGCCCGCCCCCGCGAACCCGCCCTGCGAAAAGGCTGTCTCGGCAGCGTCGAGAATGTCCTCCCGCGCATTGGCGCGGCTGATGGGTTCGGCGCCCTGCTCGCTCATGCTCATCCGCGATTGTGGCCACTGACTGATCGATCAGTCAAGCAATGGCTCGTTGGATGGCGGTCCTGGCCACCTGCGCACCGCGGCCCGTCAGGGGCAACGTTCATGCAGAGCGGCCTTGGGGAGTAAACTGCGCCACCCGGCTGAGGCCATTGTCGATCTCGCTGCAGGCGAAGGTGTTCCTGACACACCTCGTCCGCCGGCGCTGTTCGATCGCGCGCCGGTGTCTATGTTGGTGCGCAGGTCATCGCGCAGCATCAACACTCGCCCGACACTGTGAGTGAGAAGGAGGACGCCCGTGTCCATCAGCACCGAAGCACCAAGCAGCGCTTGCGTCGGGCACGTTCACCTAAAGGTGGCCGATCTCGACAGGGCCATCGGCTTCTATCGCGATATCTTGGGCTTTCCCCTGAACTTGAAAGGGGAGAGGGCCGCGTTCCTGGGCGCCGGCGGGTATCACCATCACATCGGCCTCAATGTCTGGGAGAGCGAAGGGGGATCGCCGCCGCCTCCTGGCCACACAGGGCTCTATCACGCCGCGTTCCTTTACCCTGACCGCCAAGCGCTGGTGGATGTCCTGAAGCGCGTGAAGGCGGCAGGGATTCCTTTCGATGGTGCGGCGCATCACGCCGTCAGCACCGCCGTCTACCTGCGCGATCCTGACGGCAATGGCGTGGAGCTTTACTTCGACTGGCCGAGGGAAAGCTGGCAGCGCGACGCGGACGGCACCATCATCCTCACAAACGACCGCTTCTCCGTCGACGACTTCATTGCCGAGACGGACGCCGCCGCCGCCAACACCTGACCACCGCCACCGCCGTCAGCCCCCGCGGACGACCATGCGGTGCCTTTAACCGCGCAGGCCGCCGGTGCCACTTGCGGCTTGATCAAACGTGCGGGTTTGCGTTTTACGAATGCATCACGCGTGCGATGACGGATCGTTGGCGGCGAGTGTGCCACCGTGCGGCCTTGGAAGACGGGTGGGCCCCATCGCTCATCACGATCCCAACGCCGCACCACGCGAGGAGATGGTCTGTCATTCTCGACAGGCGAACTGATCAGGCAAAAGGCAGGATCTGAGCACAATGTTTGAACCCCCCATGTTTCGCGAAGAGCGCGTTGAGGTGATGCATGCGCTCATGACAGCGCACCCTTTTGCAACGCTGGTGTCATGCGCGAGCGGTGTTCTCAGCGCAGATCATGTGCCTTTGGCGATCCATGATGACGCCTCCACCCACGGTTTCCTGCGGGGGCATCTGTCAGCCGGCAATCCCCTGGCGCACGTGGGCGAAGAGACCATCGATGTGCTCGCGGTCTTTCAAGGCCCTCAGGCCTACATCAGCCCTTCGTGGTATCCATCAAAGCAAGAGCACGGCAAAGTCGTGCCCACATGGAACTATGCCGTCGTACAGGCCCACGGCACGCTCCGCTTCATGAAGGATCGCGCGTGGTTGATGGATCATCTGGCCGACCTCACCCGCCGCAACGAAAGCCACAGGCCCGCTCCGTGGGCGACGACGGATGCCCCGGCCACCTTCATGGAGCGGCAGTTGAAGGGGCTTGTGGGCATTGAGATCGAAATCACCGCGCTGTCCGGTAAGTGGAAGATGAGCCAGAATAAGGCGGCCGCAGATCAGGCTGGCGTTGCCACAGGCCTTTTGTCTGAGGAGACGGAGGAGGCCGCAACGGTCTCGCGCCTCGTCAAAGACTACGCAAAGTAAATCGTGACGGCCTACACCCACCAGCGCCTGGCGTAGCATCGAACTGGCCATTCGGCGCGTCATATGGCGCGGCGTCGGTGTGTGTGTCGCTGGGCAGCGGCTGACCGGTGCGCGCAGGAGTGGCGACACCCATCGATGCCGGGCTCCGTAAGCTTGGCGGTTTTTCGATGCCGTCATGGGGTCGCCCGAATGGGGATGACCTCTACATTCCTATGGTGCCGGCCAAACGGCATCGGCAGGGGAGCGTTGGAGGGAAGTGCGTGGGGCTGAAATGAGCGTCGGATCTGGGTTCAGCTTCCTAAGGCGCATCCTCTTCCTCGGGGCAGTCTGGATTGTCATCACGTCTGCGGACGCGGACAGCATGGTGGTCGGTGCCGTTGCCGTCCTTACCGCCGCATGGCTCAGCGTGCGGCTGGATCCGGCGCGGCAGTACCCTGTGAAGCTTCTAGGCGCCCTTCGGCTTCTTCCAGGCTTCATCTGGCAGTCGGTCATGGGCGGCATCGACGTTGCCCGCCGCGCGCTGGATCCGCGATTGCCGCTTCGTCCCGGCTGGTTCGTGTTGGAGGCCAAGGTGCCCGAAGGGACGCCGCGTGTGGTGGTCGGCGGGGAATTCAGCCTCTTGCCCGGCACCCTGGTCGCCGGAACGCGCGACGGCCGTTTCCTGGTCCATGTCCTTGACCGGACCAAACCCGTCGAGCGTGACCTCAAGGCCGGCGAAGCGGCCCTGTCTCGCGCCTTCAAGCAGGCTCCGTAATGACGGACTGGCTCCTCATCATTGCGGCGCTGACGCTGGTGTCGGTCGCAGCCGCACTCTGGCGCGTTGCATCGGGCCCCACGACCGTGGACAGGATGATGGGCGCCCAACTTGTGGGGACGAGCGGGGTCGCAATCCTCATCCTCCTGGCCCCGACGAGCCGCAGCGGTTGGGCCGCCCTCGACGTTGCAGTGGTGTTGGCCCTTTTGGCAGCGTTCGCGTCCATCGCGTTCGTCAAGGCGGTCAGCCGCGACGGCCGTGGCGATCCGGAGGAGGACGCGTGAGCCTCGCCGCCCTCTTCACCGTCGTCTTCACATCCGCCGGACTCTTCTTTTTCATCGCCGGTGCCGTGGGCATGATCCGCTTTCCAGACATGCACAGCCGGCTCCACGCACTCACAAAGGCGGACAATCTGGGGCTTGGCCTCATTGTCATTGGCGTCATGCCACAGGTGGATCGTCCCGTGACGGCGCTGAAGCTCGTCTTCATCTGGGCACTTGCGCTTGTTGCCTCTGCCGTCACGGCCCAGCTTCTTGCCCGCAGCGCCGCACCGCCGGACCTTTGCGAAGACGGATGATCGGCCCAGCGTTCGACCTCCTCCTCGCCCTCATCGTGATCGCAGTCGCGCTCGCGGCGACCCTCGGGCGCGACAACTTTGGCGCGGTGGTGTTCTTCATCGTCTACGGCTCACTCCTCGCGGTCGCGTGGACAAGGCTCGGCGCCGTTGACGTTGCGCTGGCGGAAGCGGCCATTGGCGCGGGGCTCACAGGGCTCCTTCTTGTGGGTGCGCTGGCACGCTTGTCGCGCCTTGAGGTTTTCTCGCCAAAGCCGCCTGGGGCAGGGGCGCGGGCCCTATGTGCGCTCACTGCGGCGAGCGTTGCGGCCGTCGTGGCGTACGCGCTCACCGGCCTTGACCCCGACGGGGGAGGGCTCACCGAAACCGTTGCGGCAGACCTTGACCGGTCAGGCGTGCAAAACCCTGTCACGGCGGTCCTCCTTAACTTTCGCGGTTACGACACTCTGCTGGAAAGCATCGTCCTCCTGGTGGTGCTCGTCGGCGTGTGGTCCCTTGCGCAGGACCGGCACTGGGGTGGTGCACCGGGACTTGCCCAGCACGCGCGGCCCGATGGGGTGCTGGCAACGTTTGCGCGCGCGCTTCCACCCATCGGCCTTCTCATCGGCGTCTATGTGGTCTGGGTGGGCACGAGCGAGCCGGGCGGAGCGTTCCAGGGCGCAACAATCCTTGCCGCAGTGTGGCTTCTTGCAGCCATGGCGGGCCTCACCGATGCACCCTCTGTCACCAGACGCAGCGTCAGGGTGATTGTCATTGCCGGTCCCGCGTTGTTTCTTGCCATCGGCACTGTGGGCGCGCTGGCAGGAACCTTCCTCGCCCTCCCACCTGACCACGCCAAGCGCCTCATCCAAGTGATTGAGGCGGGGCTGACGATTTCCATTGCGGCCACCCTTGCCCTTCTTGTGCTCGGCTTTCCCCAAAGGGCACCGCCGTGACAGGGTTGGAGACGTCGACCATCTTTGCCTATTGCGGCGCAGCGCTCATCGGGATCGGCATCTACGGTTTTCTCGTCCGCCGCCACATGATCCGCCGCTTGATCGCCTTCAACGTCATCGGCTCGGGCGTGTTCTTGCTGTTTGGCGCGACGGGCGCGCGCCAGCCGGACCTTGGCGTTGACCCTGTCCCCCAGGCGCTCATCATCACGGGCCTTGTGGTGGCGCTTGCGGCAACGGCGCTGGTGGTGGCGCTCACGGTGCGCTACGCACACCTCACCAAGCGCGCGACCCTTCGGGAGGACTTGCCGGACGAGCAAGGCGGATCGTGACGACGCTCGGGCTCGCTCCCGTTTTCCTGATCATCGTTCCCCTCACTGCCGCCTTCCTCGCGGTGGTTGCGCCGTGGCCGCGTGTTCTGGTGATTGGTGCGGTGCCGCTGATGCTCGCTCTGACCGTCGCTCTGGTGATGAGCGTGTGGCGCGATGGCCCGATCAGCATCGCCATCGGAGGCTGGCAGGCGCCCCTCGGGATCGAACTTGCCGCTGGGGGCCTCGCTGCAAGTTTCCTCGCCACAACGACGGTGGTGATGACCATCATCGTCCTGGTCGCGCTGCCGGCATTTGGCAATCGACATGGCGAGACCCGCACAGGGTGGGCGTTCTGGCCCCTTGCTTTCATGATGTGGGCGGCGCTCAACGCCGTGTTCCTGTCGGGCGACCTCTTCAACATCTACGTCGCCATCGAGTTCCTCACCCTTGCCACGCTGGCCCTTGTGGCGTTGGAGGGAAAGGCTGGCACCATTGAGGCGGCGATGCGCTATGCGATCTTCGCACTCTTCGGTTCGCTGGCCTACCTTTTGGGCGTGGTCCTTCTGTACGCCGCGCACGGAACGCTCGACCTTGATCTCCTCGCCGCGGCCACGAAGGGAGACTCCGCAAGCCTCGTTGGCGCAGCGCTGATCACCGCAGGCCTTGCCGCCAAGACGGCACTGTTTCCCTTCCACGCCTGGCTGCCGCCGGCCCACGCGGGCGCACCGGCACCGGCAAGCGCCATGCTTTCAGCGTTGGTGCCCAAGGCATCCTTCTTCGTCCTGGTGCAGTTCTGGTTCGTGGTGATGCCGGAGGCTGCAGGACCGCTCTTCGTCCAACTCATCGGCGTGTTGGGGGCTGCTGCCATTTTGTACGGGTCGCTTCTGGCCATCAGGCAAACCCGGCTGAAGCGGCTTATCGCCTACTCCACCGTTGCCCAGATCGGCTACCTGTTCTTGGTCTTCCCCCTGGCTGGGGGCGACAGTGCAGCCCAGCCTTGGTCAGCAGGGGCGTGGACGGGTGCCATGCTGCAAGCCATTGCCCATGCGCTCGCCAAGGGGGCAATGTTCCTGGCGGCCGGGCTTGTGGTGGAGGCTGCCGGCCACGACCGTCTTTCGGCCGTCCACGGCCTTGCGCGCACCATGCCGATCACCGCGTTCACGTTTGCGCTTTCGTCGGTCACATTGATGGGGCTGCCGCCGAGCGGCGGGTTCGTTGCAAAGT
Organism: Pseudomonadota bacterium; assembly: GCA_039182345.1. Classification (GTDB taxonomy): domain Bacteria; phylum Pseudomonadota; class Alphaproteobacteria; order Rhizobiales; family Amorphaceae; genus Acuticoccus. The sequence continues at coordinate 3,157 of JBCDCF010000034.1, read as the reverse complement.
ATCTGATGCTGACGTCCGCTTTCGCGAGCGGGCAGATCGTCTGGGCATTGGTCATACTGACCGGCGGTTTGCTTGCTGCCGCTTATCTTTTCCGCGTCCTTGCGCCCACCTTCCTGCGTTCAGCCAAAGCGCGGGCCGACATCGGTGCCGTTAGACAGGCGCTGCCGCTGACACTGGCAGCAACCTCCATCCTACTCGGCCTCCTCTCGGCGCAACCTTTTGAGTTCCTCCAGATCGGGCGGCCGCAGGCGGCAACAGGAGGGCTGCAATGACGGTCGCCCTTCCGCTCCTCATCCTCGCGACGGCGCTGGTGCCGTGTGTTCTGACATTTTTCTTGCCGGAACACCGCATCAAGCTGCGCAATGGGCTGAACCTTGGCGGTGCGCTGGTCAAACTCGGCCTTGTGGTCTTCCTCCTGGTGGAGGTGGCGCGCGGCCGGGTCTATGACGCTTCGCTGGAGCTTGCGCCAGGTCTCGTCCTCCTTCTGAGGATCGATGCCCTGGCGCTCCTCTTCGTCACCCTATCGACCATGCTTTGGCTCCTCACGACAATTTACGCCATCGCCTATTTCGACGGGCGGCCGAACCTGTCGCGCTTCTTCGGCTTCTTCAGTCTGTGCGTGTTTTCCACCACCGGCATCGCGTTTTCAGGAACGCTCCTCACCTTCTTCCTGTTCTATGAGCTACTGACCCTCGCCACCTGGCCCCTCGTGGTCCACAAGGGAAACGCCGCCTCCATCAGGGCCGGCCGCCGTTACCTCACCTATACGATGCTCGGCAGTGCGGTTTTGTTTGCCGGCATCATCTGGCTGGAAAGCCTGACGGGGCCCGCGGCCTTCACCGAGCCGCCGGACCTCAGCGCCATCGATCCTTGGGTGCTGCGGGCCATCTTCGTGCTCCTTGTCGGGGGGCTCGGGGTGAAGGCAGCGCTCATCGGCCTTCACGGCTGGCTGCCCGCGGCCATGGTGGCGCCGGCACCTGTGAGCGCGCTGCTCCACGCGGTGGCGGTGGTGAAGGCGGGGGCGTTCGGCATTGTCCGCGTCGTCTACGATGTCTTTGGAATCGGGCTGGTCGATGCCATCGGCATGACGCTGCCCCTCGCGCTCGTGGCCTCGGCGACCATCTTCTACGGATCGCTGCGCGCATTGGCGCAGACGGAGGTGAAGCGCCTCCTGGCCTATTCGACGGTGAGCCAGGTTTCCTACATCGTCCTCGGGGCAGCGCTGCTCAGCCCGTTCGGCACCATCGGCGGTCTCATCCACCTGGTGCACCAGGGGTTGATGAAGATCACACTCTTCTTCTGCGCCGGCATTTTCGACGAGCGCGCCGGCGTCCATGCCATCCGCGAGCTCGATGGCATGGGCCCCAAAATGCCTGTCACCTCCGTGGCGTTCAGCATCGGCGCGCTCGGTATGATTGGGCTGCCACCGCTCGCAGGGTTTGTCAGCAAATGGTATCTCGGCATCGGCGCTCTTGATGCCGGGCAGGGCTGGGTGGTCGTCGTTCTGGCGGGTTCGTCGCTCCTCAACGCGGCCTATTTCCTGCCTGTGCTCTACCGCATCTGGTTCCGCGAGGCGGGGACGAATGCCAAGAACGCCGCGCGCGAACGGCCCATCGCCCTCATCGCGCCGCCCTTGGTGACGGCTGCCGCCGCCCTTGGTGCAGGCCTCTTCGCCGCGTTCGCCTATAGCCCCCTCGGCTGGGCGACGCTGATTGTGGAGCGCCAGTACACGCCATGATCTGGTCCGGCCCCCTCCTGCCGCTGGTCGCCCTCATCGTGCCGCTTCTTCTGGCATTGGTGGTCGCGATCCCATCGGTGCGGCCGCGGGCGATGGTTGTCCTGCCCTTCGCGCCCCTGCCGGCGTTGCTCCTGGCGCTGTTCGGCCAACGGGGCGAGACGACAATCGCGTTCGACCTTTTGCTCAGCGTCCGGCTCGGCCTTGACGATGGGACCGCGATGTTTGTCGGCATGACGGCGTTGTTGTGGGCGCTCGCCGGCGTCTACGCCACCGCCTATCTGCGCCGGACACGAAAGCCAGCAACCTTCGCCGCCTTCTGGTGCTTGACGCTTGCCGGCAATCTCGGCGTCTTCCTCGCCCGCGACGTGGTGACGTTTTATGCAAGCTTCACCGTGGTCTCGCTGCCCGCCTACATCCTGATTGTCCACGAGGCCACCGGGAGGGCCCTCCGCGCAGGCCGCATCTACATGATCCTCGCCATCATCGGCGAGACTGCCTTGTTGTCGGCCCTCTTGATGTCCGCAGCCGAGGCCGGTTCGCTGATGATTGCCGACGTGCGGGCCGCCATCATCGGCGCGCCCGACAGGGACCTCGTGCTCCTCCTCATGCTCGTCGGTTTTGGCATCAAGGCAGGGCTTGTGCCCCTCCACATGTGGCTGCCGCTCGCGCACCCTGAAGCGCCGACGCCCGCGTCAGCGGTGCTGAGCGGTGCCATTGTCAAAGCTGGCATCGTCGGTCTCTTGCAGTTCTTTACGGCAGGCTCGGGCATGGATGGGTGGAGCCTTGCCCTCATCATCGCCGGTCTGTTCGGGGCCTACTACGGCGTCCTCGTGGGGGTGATGCAGACGAACCCCAAAGTCATTCTCGCCTATTCGACCGTCAGCCAGATGAGCCTGTTGATCGCAGCCATTGGCGCCGGACTTGCCGCGGATGACCCCTTGCCCGTCATGGCGCTTGTGGCGCTCTATGCGCTTCACCATGGCCTCGCGAAGGGAGCACTGTTCTTGTCGGTGGGGGTTGTCGACCACACCGCTACGCACCATCGCAAGCTGATCCTGGCCTTCATTGCGCTGATCGCGCTGTCGGTGGCGGGTCTGCCTTTCAGCGGCGGCGCCGCGGTGAAGGCAGCGCTAAAAAGTCTGTTCGATGGCCCTGCCGGCCTTGCGGTCACAGCGTCTGCTACAGGGACCGCGCTGATCTTGGCGCGCTTTTGGTTCGCCCTTTGCGCACGGCCGGCAGAGACGGCGACGGCGCGCGCCGAAACCCGCCTCACCCTGCCGGTCTATGCCTGCGGCATTGCAGCCCTCTTGGTCCCCTGGGCGCTGTTGCCTCTGGTGGGACTGCAGCCGGGCTACATCAACACGCCCTCCAATCTTTGGAGCACAGCCTGGCCGGTTCTCCTCGCCGGCGTGATCGCCT
>JBCDCF010000033.1:0-13082 GCA_039182345.1 Pseudomonadota bacterium | reverse complement strand
CCGATTTCTGTGTGCAGGCGATGGTTGTCCCAAGGTCGTCACAATTTCTATTTAGCCATCAACTTGGAAATAGCAGTTTATTCGCTGAATGAATTGCGTCTTCATTTTTATGGTTTCAAAGTGGCGACGGCGAATGCCTGCGGTCGACCCGTTTTTTCTGTTTGCGGTGTTGCAGCCGACGCGATATGGCGTGGGGGACGATGGCGGCGTGGTGCTGCCGGATCGCCACGCCTGGACGCTTCGCCGGTGGATGCACCGTGGGCCGACGCGTTGCCGGCAAGGGCGTGCAACGTCGAAGCGTACACATGTGTGAAGGTAGGGTGGGATGAGTGCTCTTTTGTTGTCCAGCGTGAAGGATGAGGGCCCCTGGCTGATCGAATGGGTGGCGTTCCACGATGCGCTGAAGTTCAACGACATCCTGATCTACCAGAACGACTCCACCGACCTGACCCACGAGATCCTCTCGCGCCTCCAGGCCCTTGGCGTCATCCACTACAAGATCAACGCGGACGATAAGGTTCAGCGGTCCAACGAACGCAAGAAGCGCCCGCAGCTGGATGCTTTCGCCGACGCCTTCCAGTCCGACCTTTACAACAGGAACGACTGGTGCCTCGTCATGGACAATGACGAGTATCTGAACCTCAAGATCCACGACAACATCGACCACTTCTGCGCCTACCACGGTGGCGCCCATGCGGTGGCCATCAACTGGCGCTGCTTCGGCTCGTCAGGCCGTGTTCTGTGGTCCCCTTTGATGACCATTGACCGGTTCGACCACTGCGCGCCAGAGCGGCACTATACCAGCCGCAAGTTCAAGTCGATCCACCGCACCAATGTGGGCTTCAAGGCCATCGGCATCCACCGGCCGGCCCCTAGCGGGGCACCGCGGGAGGAGTACGTCTACTCCGACGGTACCCGTCTGCCCGACGCCCTCCAGGTGAGCTCTGGCGAGAATAGGTGGAAGGATTCCCGCGGCTATCATGAGTTTGCCCAGGTGAACCACTACGCCGTGCGCAGCCGGGAGGAGGCCGAACGCAAGATGATCCGCGGGCGGGGCACAGGCAAACCCTCCCACGTGTTTGAGGAGTACTTCCAAAAGTTCGACCTCAACCATCAGCATGAGACAAGCATCAGCCGCCACGCCCAAAAGGCCCACCGGCGCTTCAACGAACTGATGGACGACCCCATCCTGCGCGCCCTCCACAAGGACACCTGCGCCATCCACTTCGAGATCGACCGCGCCGCCGAAGTGGCACGGGCCCAGCGCAACGCCGCCTGACTGCCCTTCTCGGCAACGCCATCGCGAGCCGGCACGGTCAACAGCCGGTGCCGTTGACGCCGGCCCTCTCCCTAGTGGAATGCTCCACCGAGCGGCAACGACGCGCAAACCTCATGGGCGGCATTGTCAGGCGTTGCCGTTTTGCCGGAGGCGCGCCATAGACTGGGCCGCGGCATGGAGGGGCGGTCATGGGCGGACTTGAGAATCTGGTGGCGGTTGCGTTGGCGTTCTTTGTGGTCACCGTGTCGCCAGGGCCGGCCAACATTGCGGTGGCAACCGTTGCCATGAGTGCAGGGCGCCGGCGGGGCCTTTTGTTTGGTGCAGGCCTCTCGGTGGGCTTGGCGTTTTGGGGGATTGTGGCCGCCACAGGCATGGGCACCGTCCTGCAAGCCTCCGAAACGGCGCTGATCATCCTGAAAATTCTGGGCGGGCTCTACCTGTTGTGGCTTGCCGTCCAATCCGGTCGGGCGGCGGTGAAACCGACGGCCGCGGCGCCCACCCGTGTCAGTGACGGGCGGTGGTTTTTGCGCGGCCTCATCCTCAACCTCTCCAACCCTAAGGCGGTGGTGGCGTGGATGGCCGCCCTCTCCATGGGCCTTGGGGTTGGCGATGGGAGCGCACACGTCTTCGCCGCAACGCTGGTGTGTGTGGCCCTCGGGTTCGCCAACTATGCAGGCTATGCCATGGCGTTTTCGCTCAAAGGCTTCATGGCAGGCTATCAGCGATTGCGCCGGTGGATCGACGGGGCCGTTGCCGCGCTCTTTGCCGCCGCTGGCCTTGGCCTCCTCCGCTCGGCCGTGACCCGCTCCACCTGAGGCTCTACGACACCACTCGCGCCCCTTGCCCGCGACCCAATGGCTGCGTGACGGGTCTCCACCCTATGATGCGCGGGTGAGGAGGAGTTTTACGGCAAAGCCGCCCAGCACTGTCGCAAACAGCCAGTCCACTGCCCGTGTGGCTTTGGGCGAGCGCTTCAGAAAGCGCGCCAGAGAGCCGGCAAACACAATCATCGTCGTGGTGATGGGGGTTGCAATCACCACAAACAGCACCCCCAACACAATGAGCTTGGCCGACGCGTTGGGGTCGGTGGGGCTCACGAACTGGGGCAGGAAGGTGATGAAGAAGACGATGATTTTCGGGTTCAACAGATTGATGAGAAGGCCTTTGAGGTAGACAGCCTTTACGCTTTGCGCCGCCAGCTTGGTCCCGTCCAGCTGGAAGGACGAGCCGTTGCGAAGGGCGTCCACCGCTAGCCACAACAGGTAAAGCGCCCCCACGACTTTCAGCACCGTGAAGGCGGTGGCAGAGGCGACCAGCAGCGCCGACAGCCCAATCGCAACAAACACCGTGTGCACCAGTAGGCCTGTGGCAGCGCCCGCATAGGCGGCAAACCCTGCAAGACGGGACTGGCTGACGGTTTTTCCCAGAAACAGCGTCATATCAGGGCCAGGCGTCAGGGTGAGGGCGATGACGGCAAGGGTGTAGGTGATCAAGACCGGAAGGGTGGGAAGCACATCGCCCACGGCGTTCTCCTTGGTCAGCGTCTTGTCGCGGACGGGGGATGACCTTTACGCGCCTACAGCGCCGCTTGCAAAATCGGCGCTCCCGCCGTTTGACTGGCGCATCATCGCTCCGGAGACGCTGAAGGCGCCGCACCCACCCCCATGCCCCTGTCCATCGATGCCGTCCTCGCACTCCTGGTCTTTGCAGTCGCCGCCACCATGACGCCTGGGCCCAACACCTTCATGCTTGCCTCCTCGGGTGCAACCTTCGGCATCGGGCGCACGCTGCCGCACATCCTCGGCATCACGTTCGGCTTTCCGTTCATGATGTTCGCGGTCACGCTCGGCCTTGGCGAACTCTTCCGCGAAGTGCCCATGCTGCGCACAGGGGTGGCGCTTGTGGGCTTTTGCGTCATGCTGTGGCTTGCCTACCGCATTGCCACCCAGCCCGTGGGGGAGGCGGCAGGGCGCGGCCAGCCGCTCAGCTTCCTCACGGCGGCTGCGTTTCAGTGGGTCAACCCCAAAGCGTGGGTCATGACCATCGGCGTCGGCGCCACTTACATGACGGGCGTTGCGCCCACCCGCGAGGCGCTGGCCATTGCGGCGCTGTTTGCCATGGTCCTCCTTGTGGCGTGTGTGTTGTGGACGGCCCTTGGGGTCGGCATGGGCCGCGTTCTTGGCGGCGGCATGGCCATGCGCGTCTTCAATGTGGTGATGGCGGCGCTGTTGGCCCTGTCGGCCCTTTGGATCCTGCTTGACCGGTAGTGGCGCTGTGCAGATCTGCCATGTCCGCGCGCGTCCTCCCGCACGTGTTCGCGGCGGGCTAAGGTTTCACGATGCCCGCTGTTGCAAGCCCTGATGTTTTGGTGGCGCTGTTTTTGTTCGCCTTTGCCGCCTCGGTCACACCGGGACCGAACAACGTCATGCTCGCCTCCTCTGGCGCAACGTTCGGTCTGAGGCGCACGGTCCCGCACATCTTGGGCATCATCGTCGGCTTTCCGCTGATGGTGTTTTCCATCACGCTGGGGCTGGGGGAGGTGTTTCGCACGCAGCCCGCTTTGCAAAAGGCCATCGCGTGGATCGGCTTCGTGGTGATGATGTGGCTTGCCTGGCGCATTGCCCGCCAGCACGCGACGGCCAGCAAGGGCGCATCGGAGCCCCTCGGCTTTCTGGGTGCGGCCCTCTTTCAATGGGTGAACCCCAAGGCCTGGGTGGCCTGCATTGCCGTTGCCGCCACCTATGCCACCGGTGCGGCCCCCCTGGCGGAGGCGATAATCATCGCCTTGGTGTTCGTTGTCGCGGGCTCACTGTCGTGCACCACGTGGGCAGGGTTCGGCGCAGCGCTCGGCCGCTTTCTGGGCGATGGCTGGCGCCTTAGCGCCTTCAACGGGACGATGGGTGCGCTCCTGGCTCTGTCAGCGCTTTGGCTTGTGATTGGGGGGTGATTGCGGGCACAGTCTCGCCGCCATGTTCATCGAAAAATCCCCGTTCGAGCGGCTGCGCGCCCTCATCGCCGACATCGAGCCCAAGGCGGCGCCTGTGGACCTTTCCGTTGGAGGTCCAAAGCATGCCCCGCCCCCGTTCGTCACCGAGGTCATCGCGCAGAACGCGGCAAGCTTCGGCGCCTACCCTTTGATTGGCGGAACGGCCGAGTTCCAAAGGGCCGTGCACGATTGGATCGACAGGCGCTACGGGTTGGAAGGCTGGTTCAAGGACAACGGCGCCATCCTGCCATTGAGTGGCAGCCGCGAAGGCTTGTTCCTGACTGCCGTCAGCGCCCGCGACCTTGCCGGTAAAGCGAACCCGTCCCTCCTTTTTGCCAACCCGTTCTACCAGGCCTACCCCGCCGCCGCCCACGCCATTGGTGCAACGTCCGTCCCTGTGGCAGCGCAAAAGGGCGTCCTGCCGGACTGGGACAGTATGCCCAAAGCTGTGCTTGAGGACGCGCTTGCCTTCATCATCGCCTCCCCCAGCAACCCTGAAGGTGTCTCGGCGACCCTTGCGGACTGGCACGCGCTTTTCGACAGGGCCGAGCGCTACGGCTTCTTCATCTTCGCGGACGAGTGCTACAGCGAACTTTATCGCGAGAGCAGAGCCCCGCCGGTGGGCGCGCTTGAGGCGGCACGGTCCCGCCCGCAGATCCTGAAGCAGCTCCTCGTCTTCAACTCGCTGTCGAAGCGATCCAACCTTCCAGGGCTGCGCGCAGGCTTTGTGGCCGGCCATCCCGAAACAATTGCGGCAGTGCGTGATTTTCGCAACCAAGTGGGGCCGCAGGTTCCAGGCCCCCTCCAGGCGGCCGCCGCAGCGGTCTTCGACGATGAGGCGCACGTTGCCCAAAACCGACGCCTTTATGACCAAAAGTTCGCGGATGCTGCGGCGATCTTGGGTCCGCGCTTTGGTCCCATCACCCCCGATGCAGGCTTCTTCCTGTGGCTCCCCGTCATGGGCGATGATGTTGATGTGGTACGCCTTTTGTGGGCCGAGGCAGGGGTCAGGGCCGTTCCGGGCAGTTACCTAGCCTTAACGCCCGACGGGCAGAAAAACCCTGGACGAGGCTTTGTACGTCTTGCGCTCGTCGCGGACGCCGCCGTGACAAAAGAGGCGCTGCAGCGCGTCTCGTCCGTGTTCGAGCGGGGGTTGTGCCGTGAGCGTGTTGCGTTTGAGAGCGTTGGAAGCCGTCCTTGACGATCCGTCTGTCCTATTTGCACGACGGGCCGTCAGTACACTCTTAGGCATCCTTCTGATTGGCTTGGGGGCAGCGTTGGCAGCAGCGCTTGCCACGTGGACGGTCACCGACCCGAGCCTCACCCATGCCACCTCCGCCCCGGTGCAAAACGTCATGGGTGTGCCTGGCGCAGCGTTCGCCGACCCTGTGATGCAGCTTTTCGGCCTTGCCGCCCCTCTCCTGATCGCGCCGCTGCCCATCTGGGGCTACCGGTTGATCGCAGGGCGTCCGCTGGGTCTGTCCTTTGCGCGGGTGGGTGCGGGTGTTGCCGCCCTCTTCCTGGCGCCAGGCTTCTTCAACGCCTTTCCTGTGACGGAGGCATGGCCTTTGCCCATGGGGCTTGGCGGGGTCATTGGCGGTGCTGTGGATGGGCTGGTTGCCGGCCTCTTCGGCATTCGCTCAGGCACGGTGAGCGGGTTTGTGGGGGGCCTCTTCGGCGTCGGCGCCGTCTTCTGCCTGTTGATTGCCGTCAGGCCGCCGCGGCGCCGCCCGTCCGATCTTGATGGCGGCCTCAGGATCCGCCGCCAGTTCGATGATGGGGCGGACGAGTACGGGCTCGACGAGACCGACACCTATGAAGAATCGGGCGGCAAGCTTGCGGCCTGGCGCGGGGCCATTGCCCACCACACCCTTGCCCTGCGCGCGCGCCTTCGCGCCGAACCCAAGGAGCGCAAGGCCCCTGGCGGATTGCGCGCGGCCCTTGCCCGCAGCGGCGATGAGGACCGCGACGCCCAGGACATCTACCGCTCGCGCAGGCGGACAGCGGCAGCAGCGCCCGCGTTCGAGGACGAGCTGCCCCTGATGCCGGCAGAGCCCGTGCCGACCCGCGCGGCCGCCCCGCGGCCCCAGCAGGCCGCCGCACGCCCGCAGCCCCGCCGCGCCTCCGCCCCCCAAAGGTCGGAGCCTGAGGAGCCAGTTGCCCGCGGCACCCACACATTCCCCAAGACCTCGCGGGGACCTGCGGCACACATACTGTCCCGCCAACACCACGCCGATCCTGCGGACTTTGAGGACGACGCACACGAAGGGTCGGCCGAAGGGGACGCCCCCTTTGCGCCAGACCAGGATCCGGCCGCCCATTGGGACGAACACGACGCCGCCGACACCGGCGAAGGCGCCTACGATGACCGCCGGTACGACGAGGCCGCTCACGACGACACCCCTTACGCCGACGAGCCGTTGGAGGATGGCAACGCCCACCACACCCACGGACTGGCCCCCGAAGAGGACTGGCACGAGGACGCCGACCCGCGCTTTGCCCACCAGGACGTCACTGCCACCCATTTGGATGAAGGGGACTTGGACGAAGGCGACGTCGGCGAACGCGAAAGGGGCGAAGGCGACTACGGCGAAGATTATGTGGACTACGCCGACGAGGACGAGTTCATTGAGGACGAGCCTTACCCCACTGAGCGCAGCGTCCCCCACACCGGCGCGAGCCCGGCGCCTGCCGGCCTCATGCAAACCCCCCTCGTCACCCCTGCCGCAGGGGCAATGAAGCCTGGCCGCCGCGTGATCCGCGAAGCGCAGACGAGCTTCCTGTCCGTTGCCGAGTACGAGTTTCCGCCACTTGCCCTACTGACGGCGCCTGCTGCCGATAGCGGCGACCATGAACTGACCGAAGACGCCCTTGAGGCCAACGCCCGCGTCCTTGAAGGGGTGCTGGACGATTTTGGCGTCAAAGGCTCCATCATCCACGTGCGCCCAGGCCCTGTGGTGACCCTTTATGAGCTTGAGCCCGCGCCAGGCATCAAGTCCTCGCGGGTGATCGGCCTTGCGGACGACATTGCGCGGTCCATGAGCGCCGTCTCCGCCCGCGTCGCCGTCATCCCAGGTAAGAACGCCATCGGCATCGAATTGCCCAACAGGCGGCGCATCACCGTGTTCCTGCGCGAGATTCTGGCCTCGGCGGATTTCGAGCGCACAAAGGCCAAGCTTCCCATGTGCCTTGGCAAGACCATCGGCGGCGAGGCGGTCATTGCCGACCTCACCCGCATGCCGCACCTTCTGGTGGCCGGCACCACAGGTTCGGGCAAGTCCGTCTCGGTCAACACCATGATCCTCTCCCTCCTTTACAGGCTGAAGCCTGAGGAGTGCAGGGTCATCCTCATCGACCCTAAGATGCTGGAACTGTCCGTCTATGACGGCATCCCCCACCTTCTGACGCCTGTGGTGACGGACCCCAAAAAGGCCGTCGTCGCGCTGAAGTGGGCGGTGCGGGAGATGGAAGACCGCTACCGCAAGATGGCCAAGCTCGGTGTGCGCAACATCGACGGCTACAACGCGCGCCTGAAAGAGGCCGGCAAGACCGGCGAGAGGGTGACACGCATCGTCCAGACAGGGTTCGACAAGCGCACGGGCGAGGCGATCTTCGAGGAAGAGGTGCTGGACCTTGCGCCCATGCCCTTCATCGTCGTCATCGTGGATGAGATGGCCGACCTAATGATGGTGGCCGGCAAGGACATCGAAGGCGCCATCCAGCGTCTGGCGCAGATGGCGCGTGCGGCGGGCATTCACCTCATCATGGCCACCCAAAGGCCGTCGGTGGATGTGATTACAGGCACCATCAAGGCGAACTTCCCCACCCGCATCTCCTTCCAGGTGACGTCCAAGATCGACAGCCGCACCATCCTTGGCGAAATGGGCGCCGAGCAGCTTCTTGGCATGGGCGACATGCTGTTCATGGCTGGCGGCGGGCGCATCCAGCGCGTGCACGGGCCGTTCGTTTCTGACGAAGAGGTGGAAGAGGTGGTCGCGCACCTGAAGCTTCAGGGCGTGCCTGACTATCTGACCGCCGTCCTTGAGGACGAGGACGAAGAGCCTGCAGGCGGCGAGGCCCAAGGTGGCCTTGAGGCGCTGTCGGAGAGTGACGACCTTTACGACCGCGCCGTCGCCCTTGTCCTTCGCGACCGGAAAGCCTCCACAAGCTATGTGCAAAGGCGCCTGTCCATCGGCTACAACCGTGCCGCAACACTGATCGAGCGGATGGAAAAGGAAGGGGTGGTCAGCCCTGCCAACCACGCCGGCAAGCGGGAGATCCTGGTTCCTGCCGAAGAGGAGGTCTGACGCGGCCTCCCTTCATCTCGGCGATCCTCGGCGCGCCCGGCATGTTGCTGGATCGAGGCGCGGCAAGGGGCCTGGGTTGAGCGCGACCCCAAACTGTGCACATTCACGTGGCATAAAGTTTGGTTGGGCCAGCGTGGGGTCAGGGTCAGATGACGGATGCACCGGTGCGCCGTCGACCGTGTGCCACCGGCAAGGTCCGGTGTTTCCCGCCGCGCCCAGCGCCAGTTGTCGGAGGACAGTCATGACAGTCATTTTGCGCGCCCTTGTCGTCGCCGCGATCCTTGCAGCGCCCGTCGGCCCCAGCGTTGCTGCCACCGACACTGCGCTGGACGAGATCAACGCCTACTTCAACGGCATTGAGACCATGCAAGGGGAGTTCGTGCAGTTCGGCCCGAAAGGCGGCCGCACGCAGGGCCGCTTCGCGATTTTGCGGCCAGGGCGCGTGCGCTTCTTTTCTGACGCGCCGTCGAACCTTGACATCATCGCCGACGGCAAATCCGTTGCCGTGCGCGACCGCAAGCTGAACACCCAGGACATCTGGCCCTTGAAGCGCACGCCCTTGCGCTTTCTCCTCGACAACTCCATCGACCTCACCTCCGACGCGAAGGTGACGAATGTGGACGTTCAGCCAGACCTCATCTCCGTCACCATCGAGGAAAGCACCGCATTCGGCGACGGCGCGCTGACGTTGATTTTCGATGCCGACACCAAAGAGCTGAAGCAGTGGAACGTTGTGGACTCCAAAGGCCAGGAGACGAGCGTGTCCATCTTCAACGTGTCCACGGGCGTTGCGGTGGACAAGGACCTCTTCACCATCGACTACACGCGCATCCTGGAATAGGCGCCCACCATGCGTCCCGGCGCGGAAGGCAAGCGCAAGTTCCTCGTCATCGTGGACGACACGCCCGAGTGTGATCGCGCCCTGTTGTTTGCGGCCAAAAGGGCATCGCGGACAGGGGCTGAGGTGGTGGCCTTGTGCATCATCACGCCCAATGACGATTTCCAACACTGGCTTGGCGTCCAGAACCTGATGCGCGCTGAAGCGGAGGAAGAAGCCGAGGCGATGCTGGACAGGGTGTTGGCGCGCCTCAACACGCGCATTGCCGCCGATCCGCACAGGCGCATTGAGATGGGCAACCGCACCGATGCCATCCGCACGGTGATCGAGGAAGACCCGTCCATCTCGATCCTGGTGCTGGCCGCCGCCACGGGCCAGGACGGCCCCGGCCCGTTGGTGAGCGCCATTGCAGGCGGCCAGTCAGGCGGCTACCCGATCCCCATCACCATCGTGCCAGGCGCTCTGACGGACGAGGACATCGACGCCATCGTCTAGGCGTCGATGCCAATGGTTTCGGCAGGCCCTAAGGCGGTGCCTTGGCTTCAGGCCGCTTGCTGACGCTTCTCAGCCACAGCCCGGTCCACCAGGGGTCTGCGCTCGCCTGTGGCCACCACCTGGGGCTGGTAGGGGTCGCGGGAGAACACCTGGTCGATCATGGGCCTAAAGACGTCCAGCGGAAGGCTCTCGTAGTTGGGGTCGAAGCTCTTCTGGTCCCACCGTTCGCAGAAAATCACGCAGTCCTCGTAGAAAGCGTGGCCTTCGTGGCGTTTGCGCACCTCGCGATTGCCGCCGAAATGGTGGGCGTAATAATAGCGCTGGAAGAGGCCGTGATTGGCCACCACCCAGGTGCACTGCTCGCGCACATAAGGGCGCAGGATGGAGGCCACGAACTCATCGTGATTGTAAGGGGCGTAAAGGTCGCCCACGTCGTGGAAGAGGGCTGAGACCACCCAGTCCTCGTCGGCCCCATCGCGATAGGCGCGGGTGGCGGCCTGCAAACAGTGCTCGTAGCGGGAGACTTTGTAGGCGGACGGGGTGTCGTCCAGCTCTTCAAGCAGGCCGATCAGGCGGCGGCCCACATCGGCGGCGGCGGCACGCTCGTGCTGCTCAAGGAAGACGTAGTCCTCCCTGTCGCCGTCGGCCATTTCGGTGAATTTGACCGTCTCCATGACCGGCCCCCCTAAGCCGCGCGGGGAAGGGCCGTTTCCACAAGGGTGGCCCAATAGGAGCAGCCAACGGGGATCAGCTCGTCATTGAAGTCGTAGGCTTCGTTGTGAAGGTTCGCCACATCCTCGCCGACGCCGGCAAAGATGAACGCGCCTGGGAGCTGTTCCAGCATGAAGGAGAAGTCCTCTCCGCCCATGGTGGGCACAAGGTCGCGCTCGACATTGCGCTCGCCCACCACCTTGGCGGCAATGTCGGCGGCAAAGCTTGCTTCGTCGCTGTCGTTGACGGTGACGGGGTAGTCGCGATGGTAGCTGATCTGCGCCTTCACCCCATAGGCCGAGCCCACCTGCTCCACGATGGATCTGAGGCGCCCTTCCACAAGGTCGCGCACCTCAGGCTTCAGCGTGCGCACGGTGCCGCGCATCTCCACCGTCTGGGGGATCACGTTGTCGGTGGTGCCGGCGTGGAAGGTGGTGATGGAAACAACGGCCGACTCCAGCGGGTCCACATTGCGCGAGGTGATGGACTGGACGGCTGTGACGATGGCAGCGCCCGCCACAATAGGATCGCACGCCACATGGGGGCGCGCTGCGTGGCCGCCATGGCCTTCGATGGTGATGTGAAGTCGGTCGGCAGAGGCCATCAACGGCCCCGGGCGAATGCCGAACGTGCCGACGGGCATGCCGGGGAAATTGTGCATGCCGAAGACGCGCTCCACGCCGAAGCGGGAGACGAGGTCATCATCGAGCATGGCCTTGGCGCCGGCGCCGCCCTCTTCGGCGGGCTGGAAGATGACGACGACGGTCCCGTCGAAATTGCGCGTCTCGGCCAGGTATTTGGCCGCGCCAAGAAGCATTGCGGTGTGCCCGTCATGGCCGCAGGCGTGCATGACGCCGGTGTTGCGCGAGGACCAGGCAACGCCTGACTTTTCGGTGATGGGCAGCGCATCCATATCGGCGCGCAGACCGATGGTACGCCCGCTGGAGCCGCGGCCTTTGATGACGCCGACGACGCCCGTGCGGCCGATCCCCGTCACCACCTCGTCGACGCCGAACGCGCGCAGCTTTTCGGCCACCACGCCGGCTGTGCGGTGGACCTCGTACAACAGTTCAGGATGCTCATGCAGATCTCGCCGCCATTGCGTGATCTCGTCGGTGAGATCGTGAAAGCGGTTGACGATAGGCATTGAGGCACTCCTTCGGTGTCAGAGCCCGTGTTCAATCACACGCGCCGGGCGACTGCAATCTAACGGGTGGCGGGGCGCCGATTTGTGGCCCAAGCGTTGAGGCACAACAAGGTGACCACGAAAATCCCGCCCACGACGTTTAGATAGGGTTCTCCTGGGTAAAGGAGAACCACACCGCCTGCGGCCAATCCGGCGCGGGAGAACCAGTCGAGTTTGCCCTCGAACCAGCCTTCGATGGCCGACCCCAATGCCCACACCCCAATCAGCGCCACAATGAAGAGCGCGCCCACCTGCAACGGCGTGCCTGTGAGGAAGGGCGTGTAGATGAACAGGATCGGCATCAGGTAAAGGCCCTTGGCGAGCTTCCAGGCAACGACGCCTGTGGACATGGGCGGGGTCTTTGCAATGGCCGCGGCGGCAAAGGCGGTCAGACACACAGGCGGGGTGACGTTGGAGTCTTGGCTTAACCAGTAGATTGCCATGTGCGCGGACAACAGGGCGCCTGTGACAAAGGCAGGGTCCAGCGAGCCGCGGGCGTCTCTATAGATCTGGTCGAGGATTTCTGGCGGCAGCTTGGCGTAAAGGGCGGCCGCGTCCGCCTCGCTCATGGGCGCTGCGAGGGCGACCATGGCCTGTGGGTCTGCCAGCATGAAGAAGGCTTGGAGGCCAGGGTCCAGCGTGCCCTGGACCATGGCGGCAATGGTGGCGGCATCAATCTCGGCTGCAGGCATGGCGGCCGCGATGATCATCTGCTGGAGGGCAGGGGCCGACAGTGTGGCAAGGACGATGTAGGCCGCCGTCACAGGCAGCCCCATCCCGAGTACCAAGGAGGCGAGCGCTATCAAGGTGATGGCGATCAGCATGTTGCCGCCCGCCCACTCGGAAATCATCAGCGAGAAGGTGTTGCCGATCCCCGTCATGGCGATGACGTTGACGATCAGCCCCACCGCAATCAGAAGGACGGCCGTCGTCACCATGTTGTTGGCGCCAAGGGCCATGGCTTCCACAACGGCACGCAGCCCCATGGGCCGCGGCGTCAACCACGACGACAAGATGACGGCAAGAATGGCGAACCCTGCCGCATAGGTGGGCGTGAAGCCGTAGATCAACAGGCCGATCAACACGCCTATGGGGATGAGGAAGGAGGGTCCGCCGCGCTTCAGGACGTCGATCACCCGGGGTCCGTCCGGCTCGGGCACGACGCCTGAGCGCTTGGCCTGGATGCGCACGAAAAGGGCGATGGAGGCGAAGTAGACAAGCGCCGGCAGAAGCGCCACTTCCACAATCTTCAGGTACGGGATCTGCGTGTAGCTTGCCAT
>JBCDCF010000032.1:0-13310 GCA_039182345.1 Pseudomonadota bacterium | reverse complement strand
TCGACATGGTGATGGAGGAGACGCCGCCGGAAGTGGAGGAGGACGGCCCAAGGGGCTAGGCGGTGCGCAAGGAGTTGGCCCGCAAAATCCGCTGGATGGCGCGCCAGTTCAACTCCGCAGGCACCCACCTTGGCTACCGCTATGTGGCAAGCCCTATCATCGTCGCCGACGGGACGCCCGAGCCGCCCGACGACCCTTCACAGGTGGTGCCGTCAACCTGGCCAGGCTCGCGCGCCCCCCACGCTTTCATCGAGGAGCGGCCGGGCGAGGCCGTCGGTGCGGCAAGCCCCTCCACGCTGGACTGGTTTGGCCGCACATTCGTTCTCACCGTTGCCGACGGTGCCGATCCTGCGCCTCTTGAGGCAGCGTTTGCCGCCGCGGGGGTGCCTTTACGCACCGTGAGGGTGCCGACGGCGGCCCTTGCATCTTTGATGGAACAGCCGCTCGTCCTCGTGCGGCCCGATGGGCATGTGGCCTGGCGCGGGGCTGTGGCCGAGGACGCCGCGAACATTACAAACGTCGTCACAGGCCACTGAACCGGCCCATCGCCCTTGAAAAGGGGCGTGCGGCGTTCAATGCTTCAAAAAATCCAGACGTTTGATCAAGGCCACGTTTTTATGAGCACCGATCCCCTCGTGCCGTCGCAAACCCCATTCAACTACAATGTCGGCATCAACTACGAGACGTGGGAATCGGGCCGCACGGGGTACAGCATTCCCAACGATCTCAACCAGATCGACGATAACTTCAAGCTCATCAAGACCTTCCATGACATGGCGGTGGGCACTGCCGACCCCACCAACCCCATCATCGAGCCGACGCAAAAGCCTGTGATCGAGTACGTGGTGGCCAACCCTGGCACCGAACTGGTGATGGGCACGTTCAACTCCGCCCTTGCCCAAGGCGGGTTCGGCACGCCCTGGTCGCCTGGCCTGATGGTCGACCCCGCCTACACCGACAAGTGGGTGGCGGAAATCATCAAGACCTTCGGCAGCAAGGATGCGGTGAAACTCGGCCTCAAAGCCATCCTTCTCGGCAACGAGATCGACCAGGCCGGGCCACCGCCCAGCGACCCGGATTTTGACACATACGTCAACGAATGGGTGCCAAAATCCTTCGACAACTTGAAGGCCTCGCTGGAGAAGGCCGGGCTTGGCAGCATTCCCGTCTCCACCACCATTGCCAACTACGGGCCCACCAATGAGGTGTCGGTCAAGATCCCCAAACACATTGCCGACAATTGGGGCGAGCACTGGAACAACGGCGAGCCGTTCGTCCTGTTCAACCAGTATACACAAAACAACGGGCAGAGCACCGACTACCAGCAGGTGATCGACTACTTCAACAGTGTCGAAACCGCGCTGGGCTCGTCACTGGAGCCTTTTGTCGGCGAGACCGGTTACTCCACCTACTACGGCGCCGACAATCAGGCGACGGTCTATGGCGACATCTTCACCTGGCTGGACGGCCAGCGGGCCGATGGGGGCAAGACGGTGCCGCTGTTTGCCTTCACCGCCTTTGACAGGCCGAGCGTCACCCCCGCCTGGGAGCCCGACTATGGCATTTACGCTGAAACCGGGAACTCCCAGCCGAACGGGTTGAAGAGCGACCTTCAAGGCGTCATCCCATCGTGGACCACCGATCCCCTCAATGCCATGAGCGAGGGCAATGACGCGCTCTACGGCACGCACAAAGCCGAAGCGCTTGTGGGTCGCGGCGGTCACGACACACTCTACGGCGATCGCGGCGAGGACCGCCTTGCGGGCCGTGATGGCGACGACCTCATTCTCGGCGGCCTCGGCGAAGACGTTCTGCTTGGCCAGAAGGGCGACGACAGCCTGCGCGGCGGCAACGCGGACGACCTTCTCAAAGGCGGAACGGGCGATGATTTTCTGCGCGGCAACCGCGGCGAGGACACGCTGGATGGGGGACCTGGAGAGGACACGCTCATCGGTGGGCGCGGCAACGACATTTTGGTGGTGGACGCTATGGGGCTCGATGTGATCCGCGGGTTTGAAGCCAACGACACCCTCGCCCTTGCTGATGGCCTCACCGCTGCAGACCTTACCATCGCGGCCGACGGCAAACACGCCACCTTGTCCTTCGAGGGTGATGTGATTGTGCGCTTTTTAGACACCGAGGTGGCGCTGATCGAGGCGGAAACCTTCGTTCCGTTTGCCTAAACCCTCACCAAGACTGCCGCCTGGACAGGCAATTGGATGCCTATTGTTTCGGCGTGACCTGTTCCTGGGCGTGCGGCATCTTTGGGGATCGTCGATCCGCCAAGGAATGCCCCATGCTGGAACGCAACCCGTCCCACACGCTGCGCGCGTGGCCGCAGTCCACCTATACCGATCCGGCCTTCCTTGCCGCCGAACAGAAAGAGATCTTCGACAAGGATTGGGTGATGGTCACGCGCTCGGGCGCGTTGCCGAACCCTGGCGATTACATCACCGCGAAGCTGGGAGAAAAGCCCATCGCCATCATCCGCCAGGACAATGGCTCGCTGCGCGCCTTCGCCAATTTTTGCCTGCACCGCTATGCCCGCCTTCTGGACGGGACGGGCACCAAACGGCGCATCGTGTGCCCCTATCACGCCTGGACCTACGACATGACGGGGCGGCTGATCGGCGTCACCGACCGGGAAGGCTTTTGCAATGTGGCAACGCGCGAACTCTCCCTGGAAGGGCTTGCGTGCGAGGAATGGCTCGGCTTCGTCTTCGTCTCCCGCGTCCATGACCTGCCGCCTGTGGCCGAGCGTCTGGGCGACCTTGCCGGCCTTTTGGCCAACCACGGTGTCGGCGACTACGAGGACCGTGTGATTGTGGAGGCCGACCCTTGGGTGGGCAACTGGAAGGCGATCTTCGAGAACTTTATCGAGAGCTACCACGTCACCTACACGCACACCGAATCCATTGGCCCCACCAACCCCACCAAGCTGGCTGAGAAGGGCCCCGTGGGGCACGAATACTTCTCCTTCCACCACAACACCTATCGCGAGGCGGACTGGCCGGAGGTGCACAACCCCGCCATCACCGCCGATCAGCGCCGGCAGTTCCACGTGGTCGGGCTTTATCCCAACGGGCTTGCGGCCATCGACCCCAACTTCATGTGGTGGATTTCCCTTGAGCCCAATGGGCCAGGCGCCACCAGCGCGCGCTGGGGCCTTGCCTTCTCACCCCACGCCATGAAGGGGATGGCGGACCCTGACGCGTACGTTGCCGCCATCGAACACACCATCCGCACCGCAACGGACGAGGACAAGGAGATGGTCGCCCGCGTGCAGGAAGGCTCCGCCTACGCCTCAGACGAGCCTGGCTACCTGCACGACTGGCTTGAGGTCTATGTGCACGAGTTCCGGCAATACATCGACAGGATGTGTACGCCTCAAACGTAGGTGAGCATGCGCGTGCGCTCGCCCTCGTCCACGGCATAAAAGTCCCGCTCCCATTCCTTCAGTTTGAAGTCGAGGTAGATGGCGCGCATTTCCTCGCCGAAGGTGTCGACCACCAGCGGATCGTCCTCGAACGCGGCGAGCGCCTCCAGAAGCGTGCGCGGCAAGCGTTCCACCGTGCCGCCCCCTTCGGTGGGAATGGCGCGAGAAGCCGATGGCGTGCCGAGTTTGAGATAAAGGTTGTCGTTCATGGGTGTGCCGGGGTCGAAGCCCTGCTCGATCCCCTCCAGCCCCGCGGTTAAGGACAATGCCGCGGCCAGGTAGATGTTGACAGCAATGTCGGGCGCGCGGTTTTCAACGCACGGGCGGTTCATGGGAAGGCGCAGCATGGCCGAGCGGTTGTTCTTGCCGTAGGTCTTCAAGACCGGCGCCCAGCTCATGTCGGCCATTTGTCCCCGCGCGATCAGGCCTTTGTAAGAGTTGTGGGTGGGGCAGGTGACGGCGGTGAGCGCCGCCGCATGGGTCAACAGTCCCCCGACGAAATGGTAGCCGAGGTCGGGAAAGTCGATCCCGTGGGTGTCGGCCAAGCCCTCGGCGTTGCGCGCGAAAAAGTTCTCGCCCGTCTCCGGATCATACAGCGACATGTTGAAGTGGGCGCCTGAGCGAAAGTCGTCCGCAAAGGGTTTGGGCATGAAACTCGCCGTCAACCCCATGGACTGGGCGATGGTCTTGGCCATGAAGCGGAAAAACGTCACCCGGTCGGCCATGGTCAGCGCGTCGGCGTAGGCAAAGTCGAACTCGTGCTGGCCTTGGCCCCCTTCGGCGTCGAAGGAGTAGACGTCCCAGCCGAGCGCGTTCATGGCCTCCACCATCGCATCCAAGTAGGGCATCGACTGGAGTGTCTGGTGAACGTCGTAGGCGGGGCAAAGCCCTTTGTGGTGGCGCTCCTGAACGCCTGTTGGAACGCCGTTTTCTTCGCGGAAGACGTAGAACTCCGTCTCGATCCCAAGGTTCATGCCGAAGCCTGCCGCCCGCGCACGGGCAAGGGCGTTCTTCAAAATGACGCGGCTGCAATTGGGGTAGGGCGCGCCGTGGAAGGTGAGGTCGCCTGCAAACCAGGCAAAGCGCGTGTCCCAAGGAAAGATCATCACGCTATCAAGATCGGGGATGACGGCGCACTCGTCCTTCTCAGGCCCCACAAGGCCCATCCCCTCCATGGCGCCGACGGTGAAGAGTTCAGAGCCTTTGCACATCTTCTCAAAGCTTGCCATCGGAACGGCTTTGGCTTTGGGGATGCCGTGAATGTCCACGTAAGTGGCAAAGCAGTACTTCACGCCGGCGTCCAGGAGCGTTTCGCGGACGTGGGCGATCTTTTGAGGGTCGGTCATGGGGCGCCTGTCTTGTGAGGGATTGCCCTGGTGCGCTGCAAAGTCGGGGCCAGCGGAGACGGTCGCTGCCGTCAGCATCTGCCTAAATTCTATGCGGCGCATCAATTCTGCCCATGAAGTGGGCGATCCGGCGCGTTAACGCCCACCAATCGGGCCGAATGGGCGTGTGGCATGGCCGTTGCAAAAGGGGTCCCGTGGCTGCGCCCGGAGTACGTGAATGCCCCGCTGGGACCTGATGACGAGCGATGAGATCGGCGCGATGATTGCCGCCGGGCGGGACCTTGCGGTCCTTCCTGTGGGCGCGACAGAGCAGCACGGGCCGCACCTTGCCTCAGGCTGCGACACCATCAGCGCACAGACCCTTGCCGTGAAGGCGGGGGAGGTGGCCAACGTCCTCGTTCTGCCGGGCCTTGCCTATGGCTGTTCGCTCGGTCACACCGAAAAGTGGCCGGGGACGCTCTCCCTCCACCCCCAGACCCTCACACAAGTGGCGGTGGAGCTTGGCCGCTGGGCGGTTAGCAACGGGCTCACCAAGCTCCTCTTCCTGTCAGGCCACGGCACCAACGACGCGCCTTTGAAGAGCGCCATTTTGCAGTTGCGCTACGAGTTTCCCCGCGCGCGCTTTGCCACCATGGGGCTGTGGGACATCTCCCCACGGGTCGGCGCGCTTTACTTTCGTGACGGTGAGGATATCCACGCCAACCGCGGCGAAACCTCTATCTTGCTTCATCTGCGCCCCGAGATGGTGCGCATGGACCAGGCGTTCGATGTGGAGGACGTCACGCCCGGCACGCACTTTTCCTACGCCATGCCCGCCACCACGCCCACAGGTGTGGTCGGTGCCCCCACCCAATCCAGCGCCGAGGACGGTGCGGCGATGGTCGACACCATCGTCGAGGACCTTGCCGCCTGGCTCACCCAAGCTCTCGCCGAGGACTGGCCCACACTGCCGCCGGCTCCGGCAGCGACCTGAAGGAAAGGTTAACCCATGAACCGAACGCTTCTCGCCTTGTGCGCTGGCGCCCTCGTCTTGAGTGCGCCCCAAGCCGCCGAAGCCAAGACTTACCGTGTCGGCTACAACATCTATGTGGGCTTCATGCCGTATGGGTGGATGGACCAGAACGGCATTCTCGACAAATGGGAGAAGAAGTACGGCGTCGACATCGAGGTGGTGCAGGTCAACGACTATGTGGGCGGCATCAACCAGTTCGTCGCCGGTGATCTGGACGGGATGGCCGTCGCCTCCATGGACGGGTTGACCATCCCTGCCGCGGGCGGTGTGGACACCACCATCGCGCTTGCCGGAGACTTCTCCAACGGCAACGACGGCATCTTGTCGAAGACGGTGGACTCGGTGGCCGACTTCAAAGGCGAAACCATTCATCTCTTCGAGTTGACGGTCTCCCACTACTTGCTGTCGCGGGCGCTTGAAGAAAATGGCCTCTCCTTGCGTGATGTGAATACGGTCAACATCACCGATGCGGACATTGCGCCCGCCTATATCGGGTCGGACGAGATCAAGCACGCTGTGGCGTGGAACCCGATGCTGTTGTCCATGCAAAACGGTGTGGAGGGGTCGAGCCGGGTGTTCGATTCCGCGTCGACACCTGAAGAAATTGTCGACGTGATGCTGTTCCACACCGAAACCGTCGAGAACGACCCTGACTTCGTCAAAGCCTTCGTGGGCGCCTGGTACGAGACGATGGCCATCATGTCCGGCGGGGATGAGGCCGCCGAAGCGATGATTGCAGACCTTGCCGACATGTCCGGCGGTTCGGTGGACGACTACAAGGCCCAGCTCGCCTCCACCAAAATGTACTACGACCCTGCGGAAGCCTATGACCTGTTGACCTCCGACAGGCATAAGGAAACGTGGGATTTTGTGCGCAAGTTCTCCTTCGAGGTGGGGCTGTTCGGCGAAAATGCGGCCAGCGAAGACTTCGTGGGGATCGAATTTCCCGACGGCAGCATCCTTGGCGACCCGGAAAACGTGAAGCTGCGCATCAACTCCGAGTTCACCAAGATGGCGGTGGAGGGCAAGCTTTAGGGCGCTGACGGGGGCCGCGCGCTGGTGGTGAGCGGCCCACCCTTCAAAGGCAACGGCTCATGAAACGCGCCATCAACTACGTGCCCACGCGCCCGGCGGGATTGCTTCTGGCCCTCCTGCCGTTCGCCCTTGTGGTCCTCATCTATGCCATCGGCTCCGATGTGCGATTGACGGCCAACCCCAGCGACAAGCTGATGCCGTCCTTCAGCACCATTGGCGAGGCGCTGGAGCGTTTGGCGTTCCAGGAAAACCGCCGCACAGGCGAGTATGTGTTCTGGACTGACACGCTGATCAGCCTTCAGCGCATTGTCCTCGGCCTGTCCATCTCAACGCTCTTGTGCATTTTGATCGGCATTCCGCTGGGTTTCTTGCCGTACTTGCGCGCTTTCTTCGGGCCGTTTCTGGACGCGTTCTCGCTGATCCCGCCGCTGGCGGTGTTGCCGATCCTGTTCATCATCTTCGGGCTTGGCGAAACCTCCAAAATCGTCCTCATCGTCTTTGGCGTCGCGCCCTTCCTCACCCGCGATATTGCCCTTGCGGTGGCGCAGATCCCGCGCGAGCAGATCGTCAAAGCGCAGACGCTGGGCGCCTCCACCTGGCAGATGATGACGCTTGTGGTCTTCCCCCAAGTGTTGCCACGGTTGTTTGACAGTCTTCGCTTGTCGCTCGGCGCAACATGGCTGTTCTTGATTGCCTCTGAGGCCATCGCGTCCGAAGGCGGGCTCGGTTACCGCATCTTCCTTGTGCGGCGATACTTGTCCATGGAGATCATCCTGCCTTACGTGGCGTGGATCACCTTCCTGGCGTTCTTGATGGACTATGCGCTGGCGCTTGCCTCGCGCTTCACCTCTCGCTGGTATCATCTTGGGCGCAGCGCATGACGGAGATTGTCGTGCGCGGCCTCACCAAGGAGTATGGCGACTGCACCATCTTGGAAAACGTGTCGGTGAGGCTGCCCGATCACGAGTTCTGTGTGGTGCTGGGTCCTTCAGGCGCCGGCAAGACGACGCTCTTGCGCATTCTACTCTCCCAGGAAAATCCCACCCGCGGCGAGATCTTGATCGACGGCGTCCCCATCGACCCCGAACCGCAGCCCGATCGCGGCGTGGTGTTCCAGCGCTACTCCGTGTTCCCCCACCGCACGGTGCTTTCCAATGTGATGATGGGGCCGCAACTGCGCGCGGCGCCCATCACCGGATACCTGTTCGGGGCGCGTCGCAGGCGGCTGAAGGAAAAGGCCGTGGCGCTCCTCCAGGAGGTGGGGCTGGGCGCGCACTTGGAGAAGTGCCCGACACAGCTCTCAGGCGGCATGCAGCAGCGCCTTGCCATCGCACAGGCGCTCATCATGGAGCCCAAGGTGCTTTTGTTGGACGAGCCTTTCGGCGCGCTCGACCATGCCACAAAGCGCGCCATGCACCGGCTGATCCTTGATCTTTGGGCCCGCAACAAGATGACCATCGTCATGGTCACCCACGACATTCAAGAGGCCTTCACCCTCGGCACAAGGGTGTTGATGATCGACAAGGCGCGCACCGATCCCCATGAGCCGAACGCCTACGGCTCCACGATCACCGAGGACATTCGCCTCGACCCGGCGAAGAAGCCGCCGCTCGATGTGGGGTCGGGAGAGGAGGGCGGGGACGCGGCCACCATGCGCACCATCTTTGCCCAATGGCGCGACCGCGCAGGCGAGGCGGTGGTGGACGAGGCGGCAAGACCGACCCTTAAGGTGGCGAACCTATGACGCTGCAAGGCCAGCGCATTTTGGTGACAGGTGCTGCCAACGGGATCGGCCGGGCAACGGCGGCCGAGCTTGCCGCCCGCGGTGCCAGCGTTGCCACCTTCGACCGCGACCCTTGCCCTGGTGCGTCCCACCACAGTGTGGGCGACGTGTCGGTGGAGGCTGACGTTGTGCGGGGCATCAAGGACGCGGCAGGGGCCCTCGGCGGGCTCGATTGCCTGGTCAACAACGCAGGCATTGTCTTGGAAAAGCCGCTCTTTGAGACCACGGCGGAGGACTTCGACAGGATCATTGCCGTTAACCTGCGCGGCGTGTTCTTGATGGCGCGGGAGGTGGCGCGGCACTTCCAGAGCGGCCCACGATCCTCCCCAGGGCGCATCATCAACCTTGCCTCCGAACTCGCCCATCTGGGGCGGGCGGAGTATTCGGCCTACTGCGCCTCTAAAGGCGGTGTGGTGTCGCTGACCCGCTCCCTTGCGCGCGAGTTGGCGCCCGCCGTCCTCGTCAATGCCGTTGCGCCAGGGCCCACCGATACAGCAATGCTTCAGTCCGAACGGCAGTACGAGATGCTAAAAGCCACCGCAGAGGGCATTCCCCTCGGACGGCTCGGCGAGGCGCAGGAGGTGGCGCGCGCCATTGCCTTCCTTGCCAGCGACGACGCCACCTTCATGACAGGCGCTGTCTTGGACGTGAACGGCGGCGCGGTGATGGCATGACCCTTGGCCTTGCCGGCAAAACCGTCCTCGTCACAGGGGCAAGCCGTGGCATCGGGCGGGCCGTGGCGGCAGCCTTCGTGGAGGCAGGCGCCGCAACCACCATCCTTGCCGAGAACGACGAGGTCCACGAGACCGCGAAAGCCCTTTCTTCCCAAAGCACCGTTGCGGCCATTCAGTGCGATGTGACCGATGGGGCGGCCGTCGATGACCTTGGCGCCTCGCTGGGTCCGATCGACATCCTCATCAACAACGCGGGCATCGAACAGCAAACACGACTTGACGATCCCGGCGCCATGGAAACCGTCGCGAAGACCTTTGAGATCAACGTGTTGGGGACCTTCCGCGTGACCCAGGCGGTGCTGGATAAGGTGCGCCCTGGCGGAGCCATCATCAACACGGCCTCGGTCTGGGGACGCTATGCGCCTGCCGGCTACTCGGCCTATGCGGCCTCCAAACACGCGGTGATCGGGCTGACACGGTCCTGGTCGCGGGAATTGGCGGGCCGCAAGATCCGCGTCAATGCGGTTTGCCCTGGCTGGGTGGGGACGGATGCGGCCCTTGCAACGCTCCATACCATGGCGGCCGAACAGGGGGTGGAGGCGGCCCACCTTCGCGCCGACATCGAAGCTGCCCAGGACATTGAGGGCCTGATGGTGCCTGAGGACGTGGCGAATCTTTACCTCTTCCTCGCCAGTCCCCTTGCCGCCAACATCACAGGCCAAGCGGTCAATGTCGACCGCGGCGAATACCAAGCCTGAGGAGGCCACCATCGAACCGAACGACGGCCATGGCACGGGCGCCTTCTGGCCCTCAGAGGCTGACCTTGCCGCCAGCAAAAACACCACGCTGCAGAACCCCGTCTCCCCCGACGGTACGCCTTTGTTGGGTGAGCGTTACACCGTTCCCGCCCGCCAGGGACTCGCCGTGCGGGTGGGGAAGGGCGAACGCGTGCGCGTCATCAACACCGAAGGCACGCAGGTGGTGGACTCCTGGGCCTTCAATGCCGCCGACCTTGGCGAGTTCATGTCGATGCCGCACGTGCGCGCTGCCATCAACGGGATCATCCCGCAGCCGCCGGCGCCGCTTGTGAGCAACAAGCGCCGGCCGCTCCTCACCTTTGAGGAGGATACCTCGCCAGGTGTCCACGACACCTTGATTGCCGCCTGCGATATCTGGCGCTACCGCGGTCTTGGCGTTGAAGGCTACCACGACAGCTGCACCGACAACTTGCGCCTTGCCATGCAGGCGATCGGGCTTCACTGCCCTGAGGTGCCGTCCCCCTTCAACCTGTTCATGAACATCCCCGTCGGCGCCGGCAACAGCATCGACTGGCTGCCCCCCGCCTCGCGCCCAGGCGACAGCGTGACGTTCCGGGCGGAGATGGACGCGATTTTCGTGGTGTCTGCCTGCCCGCAGGACATCATCCCCATCAACGGGGAAGCGTGCGTGCCCACCCACGCCCAACTGATGGTCCTTGCCGGCACGGGCAAGGGCACAGCGGCGGACGCCCAAGTATGACCGAAACCGTTCTGATGGCCGATATGACCTGGCCCGACTATGAGGCGAAGGTGAAGGCGGGGGCGCCGATCCTCCTGCCGGTGGGCTCCATCGAGCAGCACTCCTACCACATGCCCTTGGGGGTGGACCGTTACCTCCCCACCGCCGTTGCGAAGGAGGCGGCGGCAAAGGTCGGCGCCATCGTGGCAGAGCCCATCATCTACGGTGCGCGCTCGCAAATGCGCATGGGCGGCGGGCAGACCTATCCTGGCACCACAAGCCTGTCGCCGGTCACCCTCATGCACGTCATCCGCGATGTTCTGACCGCCTTCATCGAGCATGGCGCCAAGCGGATTGCCGTCGTCAACGGGCACTACGAGAACATGATGTTCACCTATGAGGGGATCGACCTTGCCCTTCGCGAAGCAACCCTTCGCGGCATCGACGATGTGAGGGCAATCCGGCTTGAGTATTGGGACCACATGTCGAAGGAGACCATCGCGCACCTGTGGCCCGACGGCTTTCCTGGCACCGAGCTTGAGCATGCGGCGCTGTTTGAAACCTCGCTCATGCTTCACTACCACCCAGACCTTGTGGATATGGCGAAGGTGCCCCACGAAGCGCCGGGCGATTTTCCTGTCTATGACCTTTTCCCCGCCAGCCGGGACGGTGTGCCGCCATCGGGCGCCCTGTCGCCCCCCAACAGGGCAACGGCCGCATTTGGCGCGCGCATTGCCGATGACTGCGTGAAGGGTCTTGTGGGCGACCTCAAAGAGGCGTTTGGGCTGTGAGCGGGGTCGAACACGCCCTACCGGCCCACAGACCGGCGGCCATCCCCTACGGCCTCAACTCCGAAACGGGGGTGCTGCGCCACGTTCTGTTGGGCGCGCCGGACCATTTTGCCTGGCGGCCCGTGTCGGCCGTCGCGCGCCAGACCCTGTCGGAGGGCCGCAGTTTCGACAAGGCCGTGGCCCTGACCCAGCATGGCGAGATGGTGGCCGCCTATGAGGCGGCAGGGGTCACCTGCCACTACCTACCGGCACGACCCCACAACGCTTATGCCGTCTTTGCCCGCGACTCTTCCTTCATGACCCCCTGGGGCGCTGTGATCACCATGATCCAGACCCCATACAGGCGCGGCGACTATGCCCTCGCGCTGGAGTTTTACGAGCGTATGGGCATCCCCGTCTGGAAGATGGTCACCGCAGGGCACTTTGAGGGGGGCGACCTTCACATCGTCAAGCCGGGGCTGGTGTTCTGCGGGTATGGGGGCGAGCGCAGCGAAGCCTCCGGCGCAGAAGAGGTGGCCGGTTGGTTCCGTGCCATGGGGTGGGAGGCGCACGCCGTGCCGTTTCCCCCCTACTTCGTGCACCTTGATGTGTCGTTCGCCATGGCCGCCCCAAGTCTTGCTGCGGTGTGCGAGGACGCCTTGCCGGACTGGTTCCTCACCGTCCTTGCCGAGCATCAGATCCGCACGCTGCCCGTGAGCTACCGCGAGGCCATGTCCCTTGGCTGCAACATTGTGGCGCTGGGGGATGGGCGCGTCCTGTCCACCCGCAACAACACAGAGCTGAACGCGAAGATGAAGGCGGAAGGGCTGACCGTCTACGACCCCGACCTCAGTCTGTTCACCCTCGGAGGCGGCGGCCCGCACTGCCTGTGCCAGGGCCTTCACCGCGACCCCCTTTAGCCACGTGACCCCATGAAGAACGGCTTTCGCCTGCACGACCCGTCCAGCGCGCCCGAGGGCTCGGCAGCGCTCCTGAAAAAGGCTGAGGCAGCGCTCGGCACCGTCCCCAACCTTGAGCGGGTGATGGCCGAAGCGCCTGCCCTCCTCAAAGCCTACGTGGAAACGTGGGCGATGTTTGATGAAACGAGCCTGTCCCCCGCTGAGCGCCAGGTGGTCTACCAGGTGGCAAACGTTGAGAACGGCTGCGTCTACTGCCGGCCGTGGCACGCCTTCTTGTCCTCCCGCACGGGGATGAGCGCTGAAGACGTGACGGCCTTGCGGGACGGGGCGCCCCTTGCCGACCGCCGTCTTGAAGCGTTGCGCGCCTTCGCTCTCAAGGTCCTTGCCGCCAAGGGCGCTGTGGCGGGCGAGGACTTTGACGCGTTTCTGGCCGCGGGCTTTACCCGTCAACAGGCGCTTGAGGTGGTGCTCGGCCTCGCCATCAAGGTGATGAGCAACTACACCAACGCCCTTGCCGGCACCCCCCTTGACGAGACGGTCGCACAATGGCGGCCCGATGAATGATCGGCCACCGCCTCAGGCCGCGTCCAAACCCGCAACAACGGCGTGGGCGTCCGCGACCCAGCCGAACAGGTGGCCTTCGCTGGCAATGATGGACAGGGTTGCCGCATGGAGCCCTGCATCCTCCGTGGCGCATCCATCGGCAACCGTCAGGCAGGCAAAGCCGCGGTCCACGGCTTCGCGCAAGGTGGAGTGGACGCAGCACTGTGTGGTGACGCCTGTGAGGATCAGCCGTTCGATCCCCCTATTGCGCAGCCGTGCCTCAAGGTCGGTGGC
>JBCDCF010000031.1:0-13342 GCA_039182345.1 Pseudomonadota bacterium | reverse complement strand
CGCCTGTGCCCTGCAGCAGCGAACGCAAGGTCGGTGAAGATGCGGTCGCTGCGCGAGGCGCGCATGAAGAAACCCAGCGCCAGAAACACCAAGAATTAAGTTTCCATAAGGCCGAGGATGAAATTAAATATACCCCCCCGCAGCAGGTAGATGCTCTCCACAAGACTGTCGACGGACGTGCCCTGGTGGCGAAAGACGCCTGGCCAGTAAGGTCCCGTCAAAGCGTAGGTGATGAAGACGACGTTGATCCAGACAATTGCCATCCCCACCGTGCGCCGGGTGGCCTCGAACACAGTCACCACGCAGATGAGGCCCACGATGAGGTCTTGCGTCGTCACATCGTGGAAGTAGGGGATGCGCGTTTCGATCCTGTCCTGGGCGAAGATGGTGGTGAGGTAGGCCGCGAACGCTGCGCCCGCCCACAGCCAGTCCACAACTGTCGGCATGGGCGAAGCGCGTTTGGAAAAGGCGGGGTAGAGCAGGAAGATCAAGGGCAGGGCAATCATCAAATGCCCGGCCCTTTGGTCGATGGTGGACCAGCCGAAGCTGAACGCCCACCACATGGTCACACAAAACAGCCCCACGGCGGCAACGGTGATCCCTGCGCCCAGCACACCGCCGGGGCGGCGCTGGGCGCTTGGGAACACATCGTCGGCGAGCGCCCGTGCATCCGCTCTCGCCGCCGCGCCGAAAAGGGCGTTCAGCATGATGGTCAGCCTGCCGGCGCTAGAGCCAGCCGCGCTCGCGATAGTAGCGGGCGGCGCCTTCGTGCAGCTCGATGCCCGTGCCTTCCATCAGCTTTTCAGGCACCAGCGCCTCGTAGGAGGCCGACACCTGGTGCATCCGCTCAAGGTTCTCCGCAACGCCTTTGACGATGGCGTACACCACGTCCGCCGACACATCCTCGGTGGTGAAAAGCGTTGTGGGCAGGCCAATGGCGTTCACCTCACCATCCTGACCGGGATAGGTGCCTGACGGAATGGTGACGGCAGCAAAGCCAAGGTCGTCCACGAAGGTCTTCTGGATGTCGGGGTCGATGGAGACGAGGCTGCCGTCGCGCACATTCAACAGGCGTGTGATGTTCTGGTGCGGCGGGGTGAACATGTAGCTCACCAGGTGGAATTGGCGGTTCTGCCAGCCGTCATTGCGTCCTGACGTGACGGTGCGGCTGACCGAGCCGCCTTTGTCTTCCACAGCGTCGAAGGAGGAGCCGTTGGCGGCCAAGAGCCGGGCCAGGGCAAAGTTTTCCGTCGCGCCTTCGACTCCTGTGCCGATGTGAACGCGCTGATCGGTGGTGGCAAGGTCGCCGAGCCCTTCGAAAGGGGCATCATCGGCCTTAAGGATGTGCAGGACGTTCGGCACCAGCGCCAGCACCGCGCGCAGCTGCGGCAGCGGTTCGCCAGGGTTGATCTCGTTGTTGCCTTCTTTGGCAAGCTTCAAAAACGCGCCGTAGGAGAGGCCCATGTCGGCCTTGCCTGCGCCCACGCTCATGATGTTGCCGATGGAGCCTGCCCCCGGCGTGACGGAGATGGGCTGCCCGCCGAAGGCATCATCGGCGAATTCGGCAAAGGCGGCGCCTGTGGGGAACCACG
Organism: Pseudomonadota bacterium; assembly: GCA_039182345.1. Taxonomy (GTDB): domain Bacteria; phylum Pseudomonadota; class Alphaproteobacteria; order Rhizobiales; family Amorphaceae; genus Acuticoccus. The sequence continues at coordinate 11,750 of JBCDCF010000031.1, read as the reverse complement.
TTCCCGTCGGCGTGCCTGTGACCATCACGAGGTCGGTTGCCTTGTTTTGCGCGCTGGCGGGCACGGCGTGAAACACGGCTGCGACGGCGATGGCCGCGAGTGTCAGTGACGTTCGCATACTTCGTCCTCCCAAGTGCCTTTGATGGAGCGGCCCGCAGCGCTCAACGCTCGGGCGCGGTGTGTGCGGATTGATTGCACACGAGTGCAACGCTAGACCTGAGACCGAGAGGGCGTCAACGCCGGTTGTCGCCGAAAGTGTAAATGAGGACGCATTCATGACGGCCGATCCGCCAAAAACCGCCGATGCCGTCGTCATCGGCGGCGGCCTCATCGGGCTCTTCACCGCCATCGGACTGGCAGAGAAAGGCCTGTCCGTGGTGATTTTGGAGCGGGACCGGCTGGGCGCCCATGCCTCGGGTCTTCATGCCGGCGGCGTTCGGCGGATTGGCCGCGACCCTGCCGAGCTTCCCATCGCCGAGGCCGCCATGGCCATCTGGAGGGATGCTGAGACGGCCATCGGCAAAGGCTGCGGCTTCACGGCGTCAGGCCATGTGCTGCTTGCCGAAACCGAGGCCGAGCGCACCGTGCTTGAGGCCCGTGAGGAGGACCTTTGCGCAGCAAAGCTCTCCATTGCGACTTGGCTTGACGCGGGCGACCTTGCGCGGCTCGTCCCGTCCATGCGCACCGGCCCGCTCGCGGCCCTTTATGCCGAGGGCGATGGGTTTGCGAACCCTGCCGGCACCCTATCGGCCACCATTGCCAAAGCTGAGGCCATAGGTGTTCAATGCGTTGAAAATGCGGAAGTTCTCGGTATCGACCACGCGGGCGATACGCTGCGTGTAAGCACGGCTGCTGGAACGGTGACGGCCGGCTGTGTGGTCAATGCCGCCGGCGCGTCGGGCGGGCGGGTCGCCCGCATTGCCGGTGACAGGCTGCCCGTCATCATGGAAGCGCCGATGGCCCAAAGGACGGTGCCTTTGCCGGCCTTTCTCGGCCCCGTGATCCAGACCATCGGCCGGAAACTCACACTGAAGCAGCAGGCGGACGGGCGGCTGTTGATTGGCGGTGGCCATCGCGGCGTCATCGAAGACGAAGGGTGGCGGGCCGAGGCGATCCCCTCAGAAGGTGCCCTCAACCGGGCGACGGTGGAGGACCTTTTCCCCCACACCCGTCCCATTGTGCCAGAGGCGGTGTGGGCGGGGCTTGATGGCTATACGCCTGACAGGCTGCCCATCATCGACAAAGGTGGGCTTCCCGGCCTCGTCCATGCCATCGCGTTCTCAGGCCACGGCTTTCAACTGGCGCCTGCCATCGGCCCCGTCGTCGCCGACCTTGCCACAGGGGTTCTGCCAGCGTTCGACCTTGCCCCTTTCCGTGCCGACCGTTTCACCGACATGGCCGCATTGGACGAGGTCGACGTCAGGGTCGGCTAAATGCCTCGGCCTGGTGCATAGGGCCCGAGGTCGACCGAGGGGGGACGGCCTGCGATGAGGTCGGCAACCACCATGGCTGTGGGGGCGGCCATGGTGAGGCCGGAGTGGCCGTGGCCATAGGCGCAAAGCACCAAGTCGGAGCGTGGTGTGCGGCCGATCACCGGCATGGAATCAGGGCTTGAGGGGCGTGAGCCGACCCATGGCACAGCCTCCTCGTGGGGCGGCAAATCGGGCAGGAGGGGGCGTGCTGCCTTGAAAATCCTGTCCATGGCCTCGAATGCTGGCGGTGCGTCGGGGCGTGTGAACTCTGCCCCCGTCGTCATGCGGATCCCATCGTTCATGGGCGAGAACACCACGCGCGAATCCACATAAAGCACCGAGCGACGCAGAAGGTCGCCACGGCTTGAAAACTGAAGGTGATAGCCGCGCTCTGCAATCAACGGGACGGTGGCGCCGAGGGGTTTTGCAAGCTGCGCGGAGGCAACGCCCGCTGCAATCACCACCCTGTCGAAGGTGGTGGCGCCCCCGTCGGTCTCCACCCGGACGGCACCCTCGGTTGGGACGATGGCGGAGACGGCGCCCTGTCTCACCACGCCGCCGCGGGTCTCAAGCGCCGCAAGGTAGCGCTCCACGAGGCTGTGTGGGTTGAGGATCTGTCCCACCGTTGGCAGGAGGACCGCGCGGGCAATGCGCTCTTCGGCTTCTGCGAAGGCAAGGGCGGGCTCAAGATCGCCAAGCTCGCCAGGTTTTAGGCGTTCGACGGGAATGCCAAGGCGCTCGCGCTGGTCAAAGCCTGGCGCGGCCCCTTGCCAACTCGCCTCCGAGGCAAAGACGTGGAGGAGGCCGTCCTGGCGCAACAGATCGCGCGCACCGGCAGCGTCCAACAGCGCGTTCAGCGGCGGGAAGCACTGGTCGAGGAGGGCTTTGAGGTGGTGGGCGCCCGCCTCGGCCCGCCGCGCACTTGAGGCGGCCAGCCATCGGGCCACCCAGCGGCCATGGCGCACCATGTCGGCGTTGGAAAAGCGCAATGGATGCAACGGGTCGCGGCGGTAGCCCATGGCTCCGCGCCGGTTGACGGGGTTCGCCCAGGGCACCACGGACGCCGCCCCAATGTGCCCTGCATTGCCGAAGGAGGCACGCGCGCCCGACGGATCGCGTTCAAAGACGGTGACAGCGTGTCCATCGAGCGCGAGGCGAAGGGCCGTGGAGGCGCCCACCGCCCCTGCGCCAATCACCGCAACGGTCAAGGGTGAGGGGCTCACCGCGGGTCAAAAACCATAGAGCGCCTTAGGGGTGTCCACGAAAACGCTGCGGCGCGCCGCCTCGTCCGGGAGCGCATCGCACACCGCGTCCAGCAGGACGCCTGCATCGGCCACAGGGCCGTTATAGAGGACGTACGGCCAGTCGCTCCCCCACACGATGCGCTGGGGTGCACAGGCAAAAAGGTTGGCCGCATAGGCCGCCAGCGCGGTGTGGGGCGGCGGCGTCATCCTGTAGGCGGCAGAGAGCTTCACATAGGTGTTGCCGCCGTCCAGCAGCCGCTTCAGCGCATCGGGCGGCGCGCCAGCATCGATGGCGCCTTCACCGGGGCTTGCGTGATGGTCGATGACGACGGGGACGGGAAGGCGCGCCAGCCTGTCGGCTTCGGCGGCAATGTCCTGCCCATCGCCGAACAGGATTTGCACGTGAAACCCTGTGTCGGCGAGCCGCGGTGCCAGCGCCTCAAGGTCACTCAGCAATAGCGCGCCGGGGTGGCGTGCATTGCAGCGGATGCCGCGCACGCCGGCTGCGTGAAGGGACGCCAGCTCAGCCGCGCTCACATCCGGGCCCACAAGGCCGACGCCGCGGAAGGTGTCGGGCCCGAGCCTTGAGAGGGCCTCACACAGCATCCCATTGTCTTCGCGGTAGACGATGGATTGGACAAGGACGGCACGGGACAGGCCAAGCACCGCCATTTGCCGGCGTAACCTGCCAATCCAGTCATCCAGCGAGCCCTCCGCAGGGTCCTCCAGGCGCGTGGGGTCGCGGGCAAACTCATCGGCCCCTGCAAACATGTGCAGGTGGCAGTCGCACGCGCCTTCGGGCACAGCAGTCTTTGGGGGGGATGGCGGGTCGAGCGGGGCGCGCCCCATCTTGATCGGCGCTGCGGGCGAACTGGGGAGAACTTCAGCGGACATGCGGTGCCGGACACCTTTTCGGACTGACGTGCGCACCGTTGCACACGAGACCAAAAGGATCGGCTCAGCCCGACTTGTCAATCGATGGCTGCGTTTTTCCCGCCGCGTCGGCCTCTCCTGCAGCCGTCTGCGGCGCCGGGCGGTCAGCCCGTCGCGGCCTCCTTGGCAGCGCCGATGCGCGCACGGTGGGGGCCGAAAAGGCAGGCAAGTCCGAGGATGAGGCCTGAGACGGCGGCAATCATGCCCGCAGCGCTCACCGCGTCGCGCCCGCCGAACCACAACGGTCCGTAGCCAGCAAACACATACCCGAGGACGGCGGAGAGGACGGCGAAGACGACGCTCCACCAGATTTGATGTTCCAGCCTGTTGGTCATCAGCCGAGCGGCGGCAGGCGGGCAGATGAACATGGCAATTACGATGATGGAGCCCACAGCATCGAACGCAGCCACCGCCGCCACGGCCGACACCACCACAAGGCCAAAGCCGATGGCCGCCGTCGGCAGGCCGAGCGCCTGGGCAAAACCTTCGTCGAACGTGGAGATCTTCAGCGGCCGCCAGAACACGATGGTCAGCACCACCACCAGAAGGCAGGCAAGGGCAATGCGCCCCAACTCGTGCGGAAGGCCGGCAAGGGCAACGGGGTCCACCAGCGAGCCCCAGCCACTGGCCTTGAACCAGATGAGGCTCTCAAGGTTGCCCATCAACGCATGCTCCACATCAAGGTGGACCGATGATGTGTCGGTCTGCTCCAGGATGAGGACGCCAGCGGCAAACATGGATGTGAAGACGACGCCCATGGCCGCACCCGGTTCGATCTTGCTGAGGCGCTTGACCGCTTCGATGAGGATGACGGCGATGACGGCCGCTCCCGCAGCGCCAAACAGCATGGGGAGCGCCGCGACGGAGGCGGTGATGAGGAAGGCCACCACAATCCCCGGAAGCACCACATGGCTGATGGCGTCGCCAATGAGCGCCTGGCGACGCAGCACCAGAAAATTGCCAGGCAACGCGCACGCAACCGCCGACAGGATGCCGATCAAAATGGGCGTCAGAGAGAACTGGACGAACTCGGCGCCCATCAGACAGGCCCCGTCACAAGGCGCGGTGGGCCGAGGCGGCGGTCAAACTCCTCGATCTCATCGCGGGTAAACACGGCTTCGATGGAGGTGAGGCCGTCGTAGCGGCCTGTAAGGGCCGTGTCTTGATGGATCTCGCGGGCCACCTCCCAGCGCTGCTCGTCCCGCGCTGCCTTTGCGGCCTGGGCGCGGCCCATGTCGGTAGGAACGCCGTCGGGGCGGATGAGACCAGCCCGTCGCAAGACCGAGAGCGTGAGACCGTCGTGGATCGGCTCGCCGCGGGCCAATGCCAAAAGGCCCTGGCGATGGTGCACACGGCGCTGGAACCGGCGATGGCGCAGAGCAGCTGCCAACACACCGCGTGCCGGCGCGAACAGCAAGGAAGCGGCAAAGAGCGCGGCGCACACAAGGACGATGATGGGCCCTGTGGGAAGAGCCGGCGCCGACGCCGACAGCGCGGCCCCCACATAGCCCGACAGCCCGCCCACAATGCCTGCAAGCCAGATGACGGTATCGCTCCGCTCGGTCCAAAACCGCGCGGTCACAGGCGGGATGATGAGCATCGCCACCACGAGGATGAGGCCCACCAACTTCAAGCCGATGACCGTGACCGCCATGACGAGGGCCATCATGATGAGGTCGGTCCGCGCGACGTTGATGCCGACGGAGGCCGCATACTGCGGGTCGAACGCCACCAGCGTCATGGGCCGGCGAAATACGAGCGTTGCCAGAACAGTGAGTGAACCGCCTATGGCAATCACCAAAGCGTCCTGGAACAGCATGCCGGCGGTGGACCCGAGGAGGAAGGACTCAAGCCCTGCCTGACGCCCCGACGACATGGACTGGATGACCGTCAACAAGACAATGCCCAAGCCGAAGAAGACCGACAGGACTGCGCCGATGGCAGCATCCTCCGACAGGCGTGTGCGGGAGGCGATCCACTCCACCAGCAAGAGCCCTGCGAACGCTGAAAGGGCCGAGCCTGCAAGAAGACCGATCAGGTTGCGCCCGTCAGCCCCAAAACCCACCATCACGATGAAGGCAAGGCCGACGCCTGGGAGCGTTGCATGGGCAACGGCGTCGGACACAAGGGCGCGTTTGCGCAGGAAGAGGAAGGTGCCTGCCGCACCAGCGGCAAAGCCAAGCAACGCAGCGCCGATCCCTACGAGCGCAGCGTTGTAACCCGCACCGAGCATCAGTGCGGATAAAAACTCGCTCATGCGATGGCAAGCTCTTCGATGTGCGTGGTGGCAAGCCGGCCGCCATACGTCGCCTGGAGGTTGGCGCCGTTGAAGGTGGTCTCCACCGGCCCTTCGGCAATCTTCTTCACGTTGATGAGGAAGACGTTGTCGAAGTAGTCGCGCACGGTGGCAAGGTCGTGATGGACACAGACGACGGCTTTGCCGTCCGCCTTCAAGTCCTTCAGGACGTCGATGATGGCCCGTTCGGTGGCAGCATCCACCCCCGCAAGGGGCTCGTCCAAAAGGTAAAGGTCAGCGTCTTGGGCAAGGGCACGGGCGATGAACACGCGCTGCTGCTGGCCGCCGGAGAGCTGCCCGATCTGGCGGTGCGCGAAGTCGGCCATGCCGACGCGGCCAAGGCACGCCATGGCGGTGTCGCGCTGGCGCCGGGTGAGGCGCGCCATGAGGCCGGTCTCACGGTAAAGCCCCATCAACACCACATCGAGGACGGAGGTGGGAAAGTCCCAGTCGACGCTTGCCCTTTGGGGCACGTAGGCGATCCTGCGGCGCGCTTTGTGCAGCGGTTCGCCGAACACCGTCACCTCACCCGACAGACGCGGGATGATGCCGAGCGAGGCTTTCAGGAAGGTGGACTTGCCCGCACCATTGGGACCGATGATGGCCGTCAGCGCGCCTTCGGCAAAGGTGGCATCCACCGAGAACACGGCAGGTTTTTCGCCGTAGGACACGGTGAGGCCACGCACGGCCAAAGGGCTTTCGGCGGGAACGGCCTGGGGGATGGCAAGGCCCCCATCGGCCGCAAGGTTGAGTGCGGGTTCGTTCACAAGATCAGCCTTCTGCCAGCTTGCCGGACATGCCATTTTGAGGGGCCTCGCCGCCGAGCGCCTTGGAGATAGTGGTGGTGTTGTGGTCGATCATGCCTAGGTAGGTGCCCTCATAGGTGCCGGGCTCGCCCATGGCGTCGGAGAACAACTCGCCGCCGATCACCACCTCATGGCCGCGCGCCGCAGCGCCTTCCACGAGGGCGCGAATGTTGCGGTCCGACACCGAGGTCTCCACGAACACGGCGTCGATGTCGCGTTCCACAAGCATGTCCACCAGTTCCCTGATGCGCTTCAGGCCGGCCTCGCTCTCGGTGGAAATGCCTTGGATGCCCACCACCTCGAACCCGTAGGCGGACCCGAAATAGTTGAAGGCATCGTGAGAGGTGAGGAGCACACGCTCTTCGGCCGGGACGGAAGAGAGGACGTCCACCGTGTAAAGGGCGAGGGCGCGAAGCTCTTCAAGGTGCGCATCGGCATTGGCGCGGTAGGTCTCGGCATTGTCAGGGTCTGTTTCGATCAGCGCATCGCGCACCGCAAGAACTACACGCGACCAAAGGTTTGGGTTCATCCACACATGGGGGTCGTACTTGTCGTCATAATCGTCGTGGCCGATCAGAAGGTTGCGCGGCAACGCTTCGGCCACGGCAACGACGTTCTGGCCCTCGGCCAGGTCTTTCATGAAGTCTTCGAGCTGGGCTTCCAGGTAAAGGCCGTGCCACAGCACAAGATCGGCGTTTGCCATGGCGGTGATGTCGGACCGTGTCTGCCGGTAGGCATGGGGGTCGACGCCGGGGCCCATCAGCCCTTCGACTGTCACAAGATCGCCTCCGACCTCACGGGCGGCATCGGCAATCATGCCTGTGGTTGCGACAACATCCACTTTGTCTTGCGCGACGGCGATGACCGTGTGGCCACCCAGCACGGCGGCGACCATAGCGCCAAGAACGAAGCGTTTCGTCAGCATGCTTGCCTTCCCCAAATGTTCCCACACCGGCAGTGCGCACCACGCCCCAAGCGTGGCAGTCCTGTGCCATTGTTTATGAGAACCATTTGCAACAAGTCAAGCCCTCTGCATCTCGTTCGCAACTGCAACAAGATTAAGGGTCAGGTGTAAAGCGGTTTTTTGGCGTGCAACGCACCAAAACGTGAGGCCTTGCGGGCAGCGTAGCCTGTGAAAGGGTCAGCAAAAAAGGTGCGTGCGTGTGGGTTTTGGCGGGCCGTATGGCAGCCGCTGGCCGTCACGATGCGCCGCGCGAGGGGCAAAGGTGCGGCAATTTGGAGGGGTGGGCTCTGCGCTCTCCCCTCCTCTGAGGTGCTTGGTGTGCTCCGCCGTTCGGCAGCGCGCGTGGCGTCAGATGCGGCCGAACTCGGCCAGAAGGTCCTCGACCGTCTTGCCCTGATTGACCCATTCGCGGGTTTTTGCCTCGCGCTCGGCCTGCTCACGCGCGGCCTCCACCACGGCAGGCGCGTTGGCGAGGGGGACGATCACAACGCCCATCAGGTCCGCAACCACAAAGTCGCCGGGGTTCACGGCAACACCGCCACAGGCGATGGGCACGTTGATGGACAGTTCCTCCTTACGTTCTGAAAACATCGTATGGGTGCCGCGCGGGGTGATGGCGCGGGTCCAGATGGGCCAGCCAATGTCCTCAAGCTCGTCGGTGTCGCGGCCGGCCCCGTCGACAATCATGGCGCGGATGCCGCGGTTCTTGGCAAGGCCGCCCATGAGGCCGCCGCAGACGGAGGTGTTGGGATCGCCGCCGGCATCCACCACAATCACATCGCCCGGGTGGCCCATCTCAAGGGCCTTCAAAGGGTCCACAAGGTCCCCTTTGGAGAGCTGAACGGTGATCGCCTGCCCCACCACCTTGGCGCGGAAGGCCGGCTTGATGGCGCTGTCCATCACGCCCGTGCGGTATTGGGAGTCGGCAAAGACGGCGCTCAGTGAGTAGGTGTCCAACAGCGCATCGAACTTCTCAAGAAGATCGGGCCGGCGGTCGAAGTCGTTATAGAATTTCAGCTTGGTCGGGGGTCTCTGTGTTGGGGCGGTGGGGATAAACGGCAGCGAGCGCGGCGCCGTTGACGGGGTAAAGGGGCGCGCGGCCTGTGAGGACGCGCGCCACCTCCGATGCGGCGGTCTCCCGCGCGGCACGGATCGATTCTTCGGAGTAGTAGGCCGCGTGCGGCGTCACCACGACATTGGGGAGCGAAAACAAAGGGTTGTCGCCGGGCGACCAGGTGGCCCGCTTGGCAGGCTCTTCTTCGGGGTCGTCGAGGCCGGCCCCTGCCACCTTGCCGCTCACCAGCGCATCGTAAAGGGCACGGTTGTCGATGGTGGGGCCACGCCCAGTGTTGACGACGATGGTGCCAGGTTTCATGGCGGCAAACTCATCGTGGGACAAGAAGTGCCGCGTTTCCCTGCTCATGGGTGCTTGCATCATGAAGATATCGGCCTCGGCCAACAGCTCCGCCTTGGTGACGCTGCGGGCGCCAAGAGCAGCCACGCGCTCGGCCGGGACGTAGGGGTCGTAGACGATCAATTCCACGCCGAAAGGGCGGGCGCGGTCGGCGATGGCCTGGCCGATCTTGCCGAACGAGACGATGCCCATCACCCGTCCGCGCAGGCGGTGGATGGGGGCGCCGGACTGCCAGCGCCACTCCCCGGCGTGGGTCGCTGTGTTGTACTCAAACAGCTTGCGCGCCAGGGTGAGCCACAAGGAGACCGCGTGGTCGGCCACCTCTTCGGTGCAATAGTCTTGCACGTTGGTGACGAGGATGCCCTTCCGGGTGGCGGCCGCCACGTCCACAATGTCGACGCCGACGCCATAGCGAGCGATGACGCGGCAATGCTCCATCCGCGCGATGGTGTCGGCACCGATGCGCGCATACTGGTTCATCATCGCCGCGCAGTCCTTGGCGGCGTCTTTAAGGTCCGCCTCGGACTTGGCCTGTAGTGCCACGACCTCAGCGCCTGCCGCCTCCAAGATCTCCCGCTCCACGTCGATATTGCCGTAGTCGTAGTCGGTGATGACCACCTTCGGTCGATCCGCCATGACGCGATCTCCTCTCTATCGGCTCAGACGTACGCGCCGGCCGAGTAGGTGAGCTCGTAGGAATGACTGTAAAGCTCAAAGATATTTCCGAACGGGTCTTCGCAATAGACCATGCGGTAGGGCTTGTCGCCGGGGTAATATTTCCGGACCTGTTTCATCCGCTGACGCCCGCCGAGACTTTCGATGATCTTGACGCGCTCTTCCAGATTTTCGTCCTGAAGGCAGAAGTGGAAGAGGCCGCGGCGCCAGTATTCGAACGGGCGGTCTTCCTCCACCGTGTTGGGGAACTCAAACAGCTCCAGCCCGATGCCGTCGCCGGTGGACAGGTGGGCAATGCGGAACGACCCCCAGCCCTCGCCGAACACGTCATCGCACATTTGGCCGATGGCACTGTCGTCGTGTTCGATGGTTGTGGGGCCCATGATCACGTAAAGATCGAAGGCTTTGGAGTAAAACTCCACAGCGCGTTCAAGATCAGGGACGGTGACGCCGATGTGGGAGAAGGTGAGGGCCGGCACGGTGGTGTTGCCTCCTTGGACGTTGAGAGGGAGCGGCGCGAAACCGCTAGAGAATGGCGCGAATGAGGCCGCCTTCTACGCGGTAGGCGCCGCCATTGGCCGCCTCCATCGCGCTGACGGTGACGATGGTGCGCGCCACCTCTTCGGGCCGCACGAAACGCTGGATCAACGAGGTGGGCTCATCGACGCGAAAGTAGTTCTCGACAATCTCGTCGATGGGTTCGCCCTTTTCGGCTGCGAGACCTTCAAAGTACCGGGCGACCCCATCGGTCCACGTGGGTCCCGGAAGGACGGCATTCACCCTGACGGCGGTGCCTTTGGTCAACTCCGCCAACCCCCGTGACAGGCCGAGCATGGCCGTCTTCGTCACCGAGTAGTGGATCATCTGGGGCAAAGGTTTCACCCCCGCCTCGCTCGCCAGGTTGATCACCGCGCCGCGGCCGCGCCGCAGCATGGCAGGCAGGATCCCGCGGGCCATGCGCACAGCGCTCATCACGTTGGTTTGGAAGGAGGACAGCCAGTCCTCGTCCGACAGATCTTCAAACGATCTGACGGCAAAGACGCCCACATTGTTGACCAGAATGTCCACCTGGTCGCCGTCGGCGAAGGCAAGCAGCGCATCGGCTCCCTCGCCGGTGCTAAGGTCCGCCGCGCAGCCGGTGACGGCGCCTGAGGCCGACAGGTCGCCGACGGCTTCGGCCACCTCGCCCTCCGTGAGGCCGTTGATGATGACTTCGGCCCCTTCGTTCAGAAAAGCTTGTGCGGTGGCTTTGCCGATCCCCGCGCCGGCGCCCGTGACGAGGACGCGCTTGCCTTGAAGATCAAGGTCCATTCTCAGGCCTCCCGTTTGCGGAAGGACACAAGATGGCTGAGCCCACCGGAGAGTTCGCGCCGCCACATATCAATTCCCACAGCCGCGAGAATGATGAGGCCAAGAACAATGTTCTGCGCCGAGGAGGAAACCGCGTTGAGATTGAGGCCGTTCTGCACAATCACGATGGTCAAAGAGCCGATCAGCGTGCACAGAACATTGCCGCGTCCTCCAGCAAGACTTGCTCCGCCCACAACCGCTGCAGCAATGGCCTGTAATTCAAGCGTCTGCCCGTAGTTGGGCGAGCCTGAGTTGAGGCGCGCGGACATCAAGATGGCCGCCACGGCCGTCATCACACCGGCAATCACAAAGGTTGCCGCCATCACGCGCTTGACATTGATGCCTGAGAGTTTGGCCGCGGAGGGGTTGCCGCCGACCGCATAGATTTCGCGGCCCAGTCGCGTGTAGTTCATGGCGTAGGCGGCAAGGCCATAAAAGACGATCAAGTAGAACAAAGGCAGCGGGAGGCCTAACAGCGAGCCGTAGAACAGCGGCTCCAGCGCAGGGTCCAGCGAGAAGATGGGCGAGCCGTTGTTGAACGAGAGCGCCAGCCCGCGAAAGGCAATCAGCGCCGCAAGGGTGGTGATGAAGGCGGG
>JBCDCF010000030.1:0-13367 GCA_039182345.1 Pseudomonadota bacterium | reverse complement strand
TCCAAAAGATCATCCACCCGCACCCAGCCGCCAGGCCCCAGCGTCACCCCCACCTCCTGGGGCGCGTGCCGCAGGACGAGGGAGAGGAACTTGCTTGTGGCAACGTCTGGGTCTTGGGGACGGGACGACGACTGACGCTTGGACATTGAAAACGGCTCCGAAACAGACCGTCCGCTTAGCCCAATCGCGCGAGCCTGTCCCGATACAAAGGTGTTCGGTGTGACGGTGTGTGGTTTTCAACCCGCATCGGAGCCACCACCTATGGCACCCTGCGCGGCGGGTGCGGCGCGATGAGAAGGAGACACAGGGTTTGGAGGCGGCGAAATCTCTGACGCCGAGCGAGTTGACGGAGTTTCTCCTCAATGTGGCGCTTGTGCGGCCTGTCTTCATCTGGGGACCACCGGGGATCGGCAAGTCATCCCTTGTGACGGGCTTTGCCGATGCGCTCGGGATGACGTGCGTCTCCCTCCTCGGCTCCCAGCTTGCGCCCGAAGACATTATCGGCGTGCCCAAGGTGGAGGATGGCGTCTCCCGGTTCTGCCCGCCTGCCCAAATTGCCCAGACCGAGCCTTACTGTCTGTTCTTGGATGAGTTGAACGCCTGCTCCCACGAGGTGCAAAAAGCCTTCTACAGCCTCATCAACGACAGGCGTATCGGCGAGTTCGCCCTGCCCGAAGGGTCCGTCGTGATCGGCGCCGGCAACAGGGCGGAAGACGCAGCCATCGTCAAACCCCTCTCCTCGGCGCTCATCAACCGCATGGCGCACATTCAACTGAGGGCCGATAGCAGGGATTGGCTGGCCTGGGCCACCGATACTGAGATCCACCCCCTTGTGGTGGACTATATCGGCCTTCGCCCCGACCATTTGTGGGCCAAGCCCCAGAAGCACGAGGAGCCTTTCTCCACGCCGCGGTCCTGGCACATCCTGTCGGACGGGCTTAAGGCGCTGCCTGGAGAGACCTTGTGCGAGCGCACGGTGGACATACTTGCAAGCGGCCTCCTGACGCCCGCCCACGCCCGCCAGTTCTGCGCCTTCCACAGGCAGCGCCTGCGCGCGTTCGACCTTGCCGCCATCTTAAAGGGCGACATCAGCTGGCCTGAAGCCCCGCACGAGCGCGACATCCTCTACTTCCTCGTCCAGTCCTTCAGAGCACAGCTCATCAAGGAGCTTCCGGCCGACGGCAAGAAGGCCAGTGGCGAAGGCAAGGCCCTGGCGCTCCTTGCCAAGGACCGTCTGGTGCAGCTGTCGCGCATTTCCCTAGAGATGGCCCAGCTCGTCGTGGCGGAAGGAGATGACGGCTCGGCCCTTCCGGACTGGTTCATGGTGGAGATCGCGAGAGATCTGCCGCGCCTTGTGGCCAAGCGGGACTGATGGCAAAGGGCCGCAACGACCTCGTCAGCGCCAACCTTGCCGCGGTGCTCGACGGGCAGCAGATGGCCCACAACCACCCGCTGATCCACCCTTTGCCACCGCTCACCGTCTTCACCGGCGGCCCCTCCCTGGAGCTTGGGCGGGACGAATGGGTGCGGGTGACGTGCATAGAGCCGGGGACGGCCTCCGCAGGATCAAGCTTTGTGCCGGAGATGGCCCTCCACGTCTTTCCAAACCTCAGACGGCGCGCTGAGCCTGCCGAGTGGGCCTATGTCCTGGCACGCCTGCGCCTTCACGCAGCCCTCAACCACATGGACCCTTTGCGCCAGGACGGACCTTGGCACATGGCCTCTTGGTATGCGGCCGAGCGGATGATTGCAGAAGCCGGCATCGGCCGCCGCCCTGCTGACCTGGCGCCAGTGCCCTCAGGCTACCCGCGGGAAGAGGCGGCGCTTGCGGCACAGCTGAGAGACGGTCTGTCCACCGAACCACTTGAAGGCCTGTCGCTCTCCTCACCGGGCCGGCCCTTCTGGTCCTTCCAGACAACGTTCGAGATCACCGATGCGCTCAAAGCTCAGCGTGCCAAGAGCCTTGCCCAGGGTGTGCGTGTGGCCGCAAGCCAGGCCATCGCCATTGCCGGCGGCGCCATCGGCGAAATGCGCGCCGTCACCAAAGGCGACAGCGTTGCCAAGGCCGCGCGGGACTGGGCGATCTCCAACTTCCCCCTCCTTGGCGCCCTTGCGAGCGCCTTCACCCTTGTTGAGGACGAGGCGGTCTGCGCCTCGATGCGGATCGAGATCGCCGCCATCAGCGACGAGGCGCAGGAGATCTACATCAATCCCCGCGTGCGGATGAGCGAAGAGGAGGCGCGGTTCGTCCTTGCCCACGAGCTTCTTCATGCCGGCCTTCGCCATGTGGCGCGGCGGCAGGGGCGCGACCCTTGGTACTGGAACGTTGCGTGCGACTTTGTCATCAACGGCTGGCTCATCGAAATGGAGGTGGGCACGCCGCCCGAAAAGCTTGGCTACCTCTACGATCCGGATTTGAAAGGCGCGTCCGCCGAAGAGGTCTATGACAGGATTGTCAGCGACCTGCGCTGGATGCGCCGCTTGAAGAAGGCGCGCACCCTCAACGGCGCAAAGCCCGACATGATGGAGGGCGATCACGGTCCCCGCTGGTGGGTGGGCGGTGGGGCGGACCTTGATGCCTTTTATCGCCGTGCGCTCAGCGAGGGGCTCGACCTTCACCTGAACACCTGTCGCGGCTATCTGCCAGCGGGGCTGGTGGAAGAGATCCGCTCCCTCCTGCAGCCGCCCATTCCTTGGGACGTGGCGCTGGCCCAATGGCTCGACCAGTATTTCCCACCTTTGGAACGCCGCCGCACCTTTGCGCGCGCCCACCGCAGGCAGGCCGCCACACCCGACATCGCGCGGCCGGCCTGGGTGGCGCCCGAGGAGGCACGGCAGGCCCGCGTCTTCGGCGCCGTGGTGGACACCTCAGGCTCCATGGACAGGGTGGATCTCGGCAAAGCCATCGGCGCCATCGCCAGCTACGCCATGAGCCGTGAGGTCCGCGCCGTGCGTCTCATCGAGTGCGATGCGGCCGCCCACGACGCCGGCTACGTCCTGCCCGAGGCGTTGTTGCAGAGCGTGCGGGTGCGCGGGCGCGGCGGCACTGTGTTGATGCCAGGCATCCGCCACCTTGAGACGTCCAGGGACTTTCCGAAGGATGGACCCATCCTCATCGTGACGGACGGCGCCTGCGACACACTGACCATCAGGCGAGAGCATGCCTTCCTCCTTGCCGCCGGCGGGCGCTTGCCGTTCCAGGCGAAGGGGCCGGTGTTTCGCATGGCCTAGGCCAACCGCGGACAAAGCGCGGCACAAACCTGGCGAAAGTTGGAAGGCGTGTAGATTTACCGCGAATGCAATGAAGCCGGTTGTACTGATGCATCCATGCGCGTTGGATGCTAAACATCGCATCCCGCCTTGATGGAGCGCCTGATGAGCCCATTCGCACCGCCGCCTCGTTCGGCCTTCCCGCTGCGCCGGATCGGCCTTGCCTGTGCCGCACTGACGGCGTTTGCGAGCGCTCCGGCCCTCGCCCAGGATGCCGGGCCGCCACCGCCAGCTGTGGTGGTGGCACCCGTCAAGATGGAAAACGTCGCCCGTAGCCAGGACTTTGTGGGCCGCGTGCAGGCCATCCAGTCGGTGGATTTGGTGGCCCGCGTAGAAGGCTTTCTCGAGGCCATCAACTTCAACGAAGGTTCGCCCGTTGCCGTTGACGACCTGTTGTTTGAAATCGAGAAGGCGCCTTACCAGGCCAATCTTGCCGCCGCGGAAGGCCAACTTGCCGCCGCCAAAGGGCAGGTGGCCGGTGCACAGGCCACACTGAAGAACGCGCAGACCAACCTCGACAGGCAGTTGGTGTTGGTTCAGCGCGGCACCGTGTCACAAGCGGTGGCTGACGACGCGGAAGCCTCGCGCGATACCGCACAGGCACAGGTGCAGCAGGCCGAAGCCGCCGTCCAGCAGGCGCAGGCGCAAATTCAGACCGCGCAGCTGAACCTCTCCTACACCGACATCAAAGCCCCCATCAAAGGGCAGATCGGCCCTGTGTCGGTCACCGTCGGCAACCTTGTCTCCACGGGGACGGGGACGCTGGCCACCATCGTCCAGCTGGACCCCATCCGCGTCGCCTTCTCCATTCCAGAAGCCGACTATGTGAATTTCGCCCGCCAGCACGCTGAAGAACAGAGGAAGGCAGGGGCAACGGCACAAGCCTCTCCGGCGCCAGCAGCCTCCACCGCCGACGCTGCAACGACCCCGGCAGCTGCCACGCCGACGCCCGCCAGTGCCACCACCGAGGCCGCCCCTGCAGCAGCGGCCACCACCGCAGCCGCTCCTGCCGCCCCCGCCACTGACGCTGCGCCCGCCACGGACGCCGCCGCAAACACCGCCGGCACGCAGGACGCACCGGCAGCACAGGATCCCCCAGCGGCCTCGGCCGATGCCCCGGCCGCCGGTACCGACGGGGCCACAACCACAGCGAGCGTTCCCACCCCCGTGCCTGCGCCCCACCATGACGGCCAGCCCACAAACGCTGCCGCAGCGGCTCAACCGGAGGCCCCTGCCGCCAGTGACGCAGCCCCTGCCGCCGCAACCGCTGCCCCTGCAACGGACGCCGCACCGGCGGCCAGCGACACCCAGACCGCTGCCACCCCAGCCGCCACGACGGACACGCCGCCCGCTGCGAGCGCGCCGGCTACCGCCGCCACCACGCAAGCGGCCGCAACGCCGGCGGCGACAGCGCAAACCACCGCCGCGTCCCAGCCCGCGCAGGACACCTCAGGACCAACGGCAGGGGCGGACGAAGTTTTCGAGCCGCGCATCACCCTTCCCAACGGCAAGCCTTACGAGGAAGACGGGCGGATCGCCTTTGCCAGCAACCAGATCGACGCGTCCACGGGCACTTTGGTGATCTACGCCGACTTTCCGAACCCTGACGGTGTGCTTCTGCCTGGCTCTTTCGTGACCATTCGCGTGGACGAGTCCCAGCAAAGGTCGCTGCCGGTGATCCCCCCTTCCGCCGTCCTGCAGGACCGTGACGGGCGCTACGTCTTCATTGTCGACAACCAGAACAGGGCCCAGCAGCGCCGCATCGAAACCGGCCAACAGGTGCCCGACGGCCTGCCTGTGACGGAAGGGTTGACCGAAGGGGAAACCATCATCGTTGAAGGGGTCCAGAAGGTTCAGGCCGGCCAGACGGTGACCCCCACACAAGCCACAGCGTCCGCAGCGCCGGCGTCACCGACGACCGGGTCCTCGCAATGATCTCCAGGACGTTTATCGAGCGGCCGCGCCTTGCGGCCGTCATCAGCCTCGTCCTGACCATTGCGGGCGTTCTGGCGCTGGTCTCGCTGCCCGTTGCCCAGTACCCCGAAATCACTCCGCCGGTGGTCCAGGTCACCGCCAGCTATCCTGGCGCTGATGCGGAGACCATCGCGCTCACCGTGGGCGGCGTTATCGAGGAGCAGGTGAACGGCGTCGACGGCATGATCTACATGTCGTCCACCTCGTCATCATCGGGCACCTATACGCTGAGCGTCACCTTCGCGGTGGGCAGTGACCCAGACATTGCCCAGGTGAACACGCAAAACCGCGTGTCCCAGGCGCTGGCAAACCTGCCACAGACGGTGCAAAGCTTGGGCGTGACCACACAGGCCCAGTCCACCAACATGCTGGGCGTCATCAACGTCTTCTCGCCGGACGAGTCCTTCGACCCCATCTACATTTCCAACTACGCCAGCATCAACGTGCGCGACCCTCTCTCGCGCATTGACGGGGTGGGCGATGCCACCTTGCTGGGCGGGCTCGACTACTCCATGCGGATCTGGCTCGATCCCATCAAGCTGGCCTCCCTCAGCCTGTCGGCCCAGGATGTGATCGACGCCATCCAGGCGCAGAACGTGCAGGCCTCGCTCGGCACCATCGGCGGTCCGCCCATCGAGTCCGACCAACAGACCCAGTACACCATCACAGGCCTCGGCCAGCTCACCCAGCCCGAGCAGTTCAGCAGCATCATCGTTCAGACCGGTGAGGACGGTGCCATCGTGCGCCTTAGCGATGTGGCGCGGGTGGAACTTGGCGCACAGAACTACTCCGCCCTGTCCAGCCTCAACGGCAAGCCCGCCACCTCCATCGCCATCTACCAGGCCCCTGGCGCCAACGCCCTTGGGGTGATGGAAAACGTGCGCGCCGAGCTGGAAAACCTGAAGGAGCGCTTCCCCGAAGGGATCACCTACGAGCTGGTCTACGATTCCACCCTGTTCGTCACCGCGTCCATCGAAGAGATCCAGGTCACGCTCCTCATCACCGCGGCCATCGTCATGGTGGTGACGTTCATCTTCCTGGGAAACTTGCGCGCGACCATCATTCCGGCGGCGACCATTCCCGTGTCGCTGATCGGCGTGTTCATCTTCCTTCTTGCCATGGGGTTTTCGGCCAACACCATCAGCCTGTTCGCCGTGGTGCTTGCCATCGGCCTTGTGGTGGATGATGCGATTGTCGTGGTCGAGAACGTTACACGGCTGATGGAAGAAGAGGGGCTTGACCGCAAAGAGGCCTCCCTCAAGGCCATGCAGCAGGTGCAGGGCCCCATCATCTCCACCACGCTGGTGTTGTTTGCCCTCTTCGGCCCGGTGGCGTTCTTCCCGGGGATCACGGGTGAACTCTTCCGCCAGTTCGCGGTCACCATTTCCGCCGCCGTTCTTCTGTCCTCCATCAACGCGCTGACGCTGTCGCCGGCCCTTTGCGCCCTGGTCCTGCGCAAGGAGACCAAGAAGATCGCCCCGCTCGCCCTGTTCGACCGCGGGCTCGACAAGACGCGCAACGGCTATGTGAGCATTGTCGGCCTCATTGCCCGCCGCTCTGCCATTGCAGGGATTGCCATTGTGGTGGCCGGCATTGCCTCGGGTGTTCTCCTTGGCCGCATGCCGACCGCGTTCCTGCCGCCGGAGGACCAGGGCGTCCTGTTCGTGGATGTGTCGCTGCCGAGCGGTGCCGCCCTTCCGCGCGCCCAACAGGTGATGGCGAAGGTCCAGGAAATCTCTTCCGCGACGGACGGTGTGGCCAACGTCATCACCGTTGCCGGCTACAGCCTTTTGACGGGCGCGCCGTCCTCAAGCTCAGGCCTTGCGGTGATTGTGATGAAGCCCTGGTCGGAGCGCACCACGCCAGAGACCAACCTGCGGGCCATCTACCAGGATCTGTCGGCAAAGTTTGCGGCGCTGCCTGAAGCAAACGTCTTCGCCTTCCCGCCGCCGCCCATTCCAGGCCTTGGCAGTGCGGCGGGCTTTGACTACCGCCTCCAGGCCCTTGGCGGCCAATCGCCTGAGGAACTGGACCAGACTCTCAAAGCCCTTGTGGTGGAGGCAAACTCTGACCCTGCCATCGGCAGAGCCTACTCCACGTTCTCGGCCAACGTGCCGCAGATCTATCTGGACGTGGACAGGGCGAAGGCGGAAAGCCTGAACGTTCCGATCTCCACCCTTTATGCCACGCTGCAGGCCGAGCTTGGGTCAAAATTCGTCAACAATTTCAGTTATCTGGGACGTGTGTTCCAGGTCCAGGTCCAGGCCGATGCCCCCTATAGACGTACGGTGGACGACCTGAACCGCATCTATGTGCGCTCCACCGATGGCAACATGGTGCCCGTATCGACCCTGGCGCGGCCCTCCTTCGTGCTGGGTCCTGATCTCAGTTATCGCTACAACCAGTTTTCCTCAGCCCCCATCAACGGCTCGGCGGCACCAGGCTTTTCCAACGGCCAAGCGATGGCGGCGATGATTGCCGCCTCCCAGAAGGTGCTGCCCGAAGGCTTCAGCTATGCCTGGTCGGGCACCTCCTTCCAGGAGCAGCAGTCGGGCGGCGCGCTCGGGATCTTGCTGGGACTGTCGCTCTTGTTCGGCTACCTGTTCCTGGTGGGCCTTTATGAGAGCTGGATGAACCCGTTCTCGGTGCTTGCCTCGGTGACCATTGCCGCCCTCGGCGCCATCGCGACGGTGTCCTTCGTCGGCATCACCAACAACCTTTACGTGCAGATTGGCCTGGTGCTCCTTGTGGGCCTTGCGGCAAAGAACGCGATTTTGATTGTGGAGTTCGCCAAGGAAGCGCGGGAGGCAGGCCACACGCGCCTGGAGGCGGCCAAGCAAGCCGCCCACATGCGTTTCCGCGCCGTGTTGATGACGGCGTTCGCCTTCATCCTCGGTGTGGTGCCTTTGGTGTTAGCGACGGGTGCGGGCGCCTCGTCGCGCATCGTGCTCGGCCTGACCGTGCTTGGCGGGATGACGGCGGCCACAGTGATCGGGATCATCTTCATCCCCGGCCTTTACGTGATGTTCCAGTGGCTGGGCGACACGGTCAGCCGCAAGCGCGACACGCCTGAGCGGCTCGCCAAACAGTCCCCGCCGCCTGCGGCCGCGCCTTCGCCGGCCGAGTAGCGGCGGCTACACCGTTGTGGACGCGGCGCGCAGGTGTGAGGCAAGGCGCGCCGTCCTCCGCCAGGCCGTAAACAATGTGCCTGCGGCAACCACCAGCACCGTTGCCGCAAGCACCTCACCCCCATGTCCCACAAGGGGGTCGGCAACGGCCGCCAGCACAGCGCCGGCGGCAACGGCCATCATCCGCTGCTGCTTGGCGAAGGGGCCCGAAAAGTCTGCCGGCGCGCCAAGGGCACGGCCCATCTCGCGCACATAGGCCGTCAGCAGCGCGCCAACCGCAGCCACAAAGCCCACAGGGCCCGCCCAGTCCGCCACAAAGCCGTAGCTGGCGGCAAAGCCTGCGGACGCGCCTGCCGAGGCCAGGATCACCACATCGGCAATCCTGTCAGGCACCTCGTTGAAGATCGGACCTGTGGGCGTGCCGCGCCCATGCTCCACCGCCACCATCCCATCGAAAAGGTTGGCAAGAAGCCGCAACGGGCAGCACACAGCCGCCACAAGATACAGCCAGAGCGACGTGAACGGCGCGGCCAAGAACGCGGCCCCTGCCGCACAGGCAAACACCACGCTCGACACGGAGATGGCATTGGCGCTCACCCCCCATCCTGCGAGAACGCGCGCGATGGTCTGCGCCCAGCCTGAGGAGCGGCTCGGAATCGGCCTCCTGTTGTCCAACTCACTCATGATGCAAACGCCCCCTGCCGTCCGTCGCCGTTGCCGCTATAAGGGGGCGGATTGATGAATGTGATGATGCCCACGGTTCCTCCCCCCCTCCTGTACGGCTTTGCCGCCATCCTCGCCGTGTTGGTGGCCGGCAGCATTGCCGCCATCTGGCTGTCGGCCATTCGCGCCCGGGTCAAGACCTGGTGGGTGATTGCCCTTGTGATCGGCGGCGCCATCATGCTCGGCCCCATCGCCGTCCACATCCTGTTTGCGCTGATCTCGTTCGTGGCGCTGCGGGAATACCTGTCCCTCGTGCCGACGCGGCGGGAGGACAGACCTGCGCTGTTGATGGCCTACGCCGTGGTCCCCATCGCCTACGCCATCATCGCGTTCGACCTTTACGGCATCTACCTGGTGACGATCCCCGTCTATGTCTTCCTCTTGATGCCGGCCGTCCTCGTCCTCAACGGTCGCACCAGCGGCTACCTGGCGGCGGCCGGCATCCTCCACTGGGGGCTCGTCATCACCGTCTACAATCTCGGCTATGTGGCGCTTTTGATGAATGTGCCGGCCGGCGAGGCGCCCGCAGGCGGGGCGGGTCTGTTGTTCTTCCTTCTCATCGCCACCGGCTTGAACGATGTGTTCCAGTACATGGCCGGGCGCACCATCGGCGGGCCGAAGATCCTGCCCACCGTCAGCCCCAACAAGACCTGGGCGGGGTTCCTGGGCGGCTGGGTGGGAACGGCTGTGTTGATTGTGGTTCTGGCGCCGGTGTTCACAGGCCTTCCGTGGCCCGCCATCCTCCTTCTTGCCGCCCTCCTTCCCGTGGCAGGCTTTGCGGGGGACGTGACCATGAGCGCCATCAAGCGCGACCTTGGCGTGAAGGATTCCTCAAAGCTCCTGCCGGGCCATGGCGGGGCGCTGGACAGGCTGGACAGCCTCACCTTCACGGCGCCGCTCTATTTCCATATCTTCGCGTTCTTTGCGAGCAACCGGTTCTAGGCCGTGCGCACCCTCGTCTTCACCGCGCTGAGGCCCGTCTTGTGGTTGCTGCTCGGCTTCAGCATTGCCGGGCGCGGCCGCCTGCCGCGCAAAGGGCCCGCCATTGTCGCGGCCAACCACAACAGCCACCTCGACACTATCGTCCTCCTGGCCTCGGTGCCACGGGAGAGCCTGCCGTTCGTGCGGCCTGTGGGCGCTGCGGACTACTTTATGTCCCCTCGTCTGCTGCGGCTGATCGCGGTGCGCCTCTTCGGGATCCTGCCCCTTGAGCGGACCATCAAGCGGGGCAGCGACCCCCTCGCCGCCCCTTTGAAAGCGCTGGCGGACGGGGCGATCCTCATCATCTTTCCAGAAGGCACCCGCGGCGCGCCCGAGGAGGTGGGGCCGCTGAAGGCAGGTCTGTCGCGGCTTGCCCGTGAGAGCGAGGCGCCCGTGACCCCTGTCTACCTGCAAGGGGCGGGGCGCATCCTTCCCAAAGGAACCCGTGTGCCTGTGCCCTTCACCTGCACTATGATGGTGGGCGAACCGCTCACCTATGGCGGCGACAGGGCGGCCTTCATGAAGGCCTTTGAAAACTCCCTCGCCACCATGAAGGACAAGGCCCCGCCCCTTCACTGGACCTGAAGGGCGCTTGAAGGACGCACCATGACGAAGATCGTCTCGGCCATTGTCGCGATCGCGGTGATTGCCCACCTGATCCGCCCGCTGGGCCTGCCGGGACTGCGCCGCCGCTCCGATGCCTGGAAGCTGGCCGTCGGCGCGCTGCTTCTCATCGTCGTCGTGACCGTCATTCGTCCTGAGTAGGCAAGGGGCCATGGCAGAGCACTCCCGGCGTGCCGATTTTCCCGCCGTGGAGGACTTTGCCGCCGTCACCAACGCGGCCGCCTATGCCCCTGTGCCCGATGACTGGCTGATTGGCGTCACCGATGTGGTCCAATCCACCGAGGCGGTGGCGTCCGGCCGCTACAAGGCGGTCAACATGGCAGGGGCTGCGGCCATCTCCGCGGTGATGAATGCCCTTGGCACGCGCGAGTTCCCGTTCGCTTTCGGGGGCGATGGGTGCGCCTTCGTGCTTCCCAAAGCCGATGAGGCCTCCGCACAGACAGCCTTGTCCGACACCGCCGCCTTTGTGCGCGACGATATGGGCCTGTCGCTGCGCACCGCTTTGATTCCCGTCAGCGCGGTGCGGGCGGAGGGGGCGGATGTACGCGTTGCCTTCTACCGCCCGACGGAGCATGTGGCCTACGCCATGTTCGACGGCGGCGGCATTGCCAAGGCCGAAGAGATGATGAAGGCCGGCAAACACGCCATTGCCCCAGGGCCAGACGGCGCGCGGCCGGACTTGACAGGCCTCTCCTGCCGCTGGCGGCCGATCAAGAGCCGCAAAGGGGAGATCTTGTCCATCATCGCGCGGCCGGGCGCGTTGGGGGACGAGGCGTTCAGAGAGGCGGCGACAGGCCTTCTCGCCCTCCTTGGCGAGACGGTGGCCCACCCCGTGCCTGAGGACGGCCCCACCGCCGCCTTCCTCTCCCCCGGCCTGAAGCTTGAAGCGCTCGCCAGCCGCCAGACACAGCCCACCTGGCAGCGGATGATCGGCGTCACCCTCCACAACGTGATGGGCTGGTTCTTGTTTGCCACCGGCATCAAAGTGGGTGGGTTCGACCCACAGGTCTATCGTGCCTTCGCCTCGCGCAATGCCGATGCGCGCAAGTTCGGCGATGGCCTCCTCCTCACCGCCGACTGCACCGAGGCCGAGGATGCCACCCTCACCGCCTACCTTGATGAGGCTAGCGCACGGGGCGCCCTACGCTACGGCATGCACAGGCAGGATGCGGCGCTGATGACATGCATTGTCCCCTCCCACCAGGACCACGGCCACTTCCACTTCATCGACGGTGCGGGCGGTGGTTACACCGCCGCCGCAAAGGCCTTGCGAGCCCCTCGGACGAATTGACGCACACCCCCTTAACGTGCTCGCCTGCCAGCCTCGTTGAGGGAGGACCACATGAGCCTACTGACCTGGGCGATCATTTTCGCGGTAGTGGCCGTCATTGCCGGCCTGTTCGGCTTCACGGGGATTGCCGCCGGCGCTGCCACCATCGCCCGCTTCCTGTTCTTCATCTTTGTGGTGATCCTTGCCGTCCTCCTGGTCCTGTTCCTTCTGGGCGGCATGGCACTCGGGATCTGACTGAGACCACCTGAATGACGGCCATGGACGAGGCGGCACCCATCTTCCGCTTTTTCGAGAAGATGTCGCGGGAGGGGCCGGGTCTACCCGCCTTCACCAAGGCCCTGTTCGAGGAGACGCGGGAGCGGTTGGGGGTGCCCGCCGGCGGCGCCCCCCTTAAGGCAGCGGACATGGGGTCGGGCTCGGGCGCATCGGCCCTCATCCTTGCCGAAGGCGGGGCCGACGTCATCGCCGTCGACATCCACAGGCCATTCCTTGACAGCGTCGAGGAGGAGGCCGCCGCACGCGGTGTGGATGTCGCCACCGCCCAAGCCTCCATGCTTGAGGCCCCCATCGAAGCCGGTTCGCTAGACCTCATCTGGTCCGAAGGCGCGGTCTTCACCGTGGGGTTCGATGAAGCGCTCGCTGCCTTCTTCCCCCTGTTGAAGCCTGGTGGCCTGTGCGTCGTCTCCGACTGTGCGTTCTTTCAAGACGAGGTGGACGAGGCGGTCACAGCCTTTTGGGCCAAAGGCTATGAGGGGATGCGCACGGTTGCCGACAACCTGGTCGCAGCTGAGCGCGCGGGCTGGCGGTTTTGCAAGGCGGAGGTGCTCCCACCGGCCGCCTGGCACGCATTTTATGACGAAGCCGACGAGGTGATCGAAACCGTTCGCAGCGACCCGACTATGGCCGACGTCATTGCGGAAATGGAGGAAGAGGCGGCCCTTTACCGCCGTTATGGCGACCAGTACGGCTATGTCTACACCGTCTTCCAGCGGCCTTAGGGCCCCTCTTCCTGTCTCGCAAAAGCCCCGCTGGGCTGCACCGAACCCGCGCCAAAAGTCTCCGGCGCACGGGTTTGGAATAGAGCGCCCGCCTCGTCCGTTCTGTGAGAAGGCACGGCCTTAGGGTGCCCACCTTTCAGAACGGATGAATGTGATGACCGTCAGATTTGCCAACACATGCCTTGCGGTTTTGCTGTGCACGACCCTGCGCCGTTGGGGTCGCAGGCTCCACAGGATCTACCGCTGAATTTTTTTCGCGCTCTGCGGAATAAACGCGACGCCCCTCGCGTTTGTCGCAGCGATGGCGGAACCGACCGCCATTTTTTTTGAAAAGCCATTTTTGGGGATCTCAGAGGGGGTAGCGAAAACAGCACTCAG
>JBCDCF010000029.1:0-13380 GCA_039182345.1 Pseudomonadota bacterium | reverse complement strand
CTGGCTCGTGGAGGTGGAGGCCGACGCGGTGGTGGAGAGCTAGCGCGCTTGCCGCTCAGGTTGGATCAACCTGAGCGAAGAGCAATCGCGCCAGATATTGGATGCAAGCACGCCTTCAGCGGTTCGGTTTGATCCAAACCGAGTCGCTCGTGCTGTGGGGTGTGGACAGTCTTGTCTGTGCCCAAAACCGTGTGAGGCCGGGTCAGTCTTTCTTTCGGGGCACGAAGGCGTTTTGGAGGGCCTGCCTGTCGAAGCTGTCAGGCACGGTCCCGTCCACGGCGTAGGCATAGAGCGCACCCCGCAAGATGGTGGACAGCGTGCTGGACAAGAGGATGAGTGCACCCACGCACAGCCCCAAGGCGACGGCGACGGGAACCAGAATCTCCCCTGGCAGTGTCGCAAAGGCGGCCATGCCGAGGGCCACGATCAAGACAATCGGCAGCATGAACACCACCGAAAGGCCAAGGTTTGAGGCTGCCGATTCCCCCCAGGTGCGCCGCATCACCGCGACGGAGCGCTGCAAACCGTCCACCGGTCCGGCCCGTTCAGCAACAATCACTGGCACCACGAAGTAGGTGGCGACCGACCAGGCAATCCCCGCAAGGCCGGCCACAATCTTGCCCAGCGCCCCTGCGCGCTGCTGCAAGATGTTGAAGATCAACCCGACGGTGGCACTCAGCAGCGACCACAGGAAAATCTTTGGAAACAGCCCGAGGGCTGCCCCCAGACCAGCGCCGACGGACGCAGCCTCGCCCTTCAAGCGCTTCAAGACGCAGTGGATCAGTGCGGCGTTGAAGGTGTTCATCACCGTAAAGGTCACAAGGTAGAAGGCAAAGCCATAGGCGTAGTCGTAGTACTGTGTGTCGGGTGCATTCCCGTTGAGGAGGGTGCGAAATTCTTCGCTGGCAACGATGGGCGCCAGAAAACTCACCGCGATGATGAAAAACGCGATGGCACTGATGACCGGCAGGATGATCAATGAAGTGTCTTGCTTGAGGATGGACCAGCTGAGCTTGATCATCCTGAACCCGCGCGAAATCCTCTCGCCAAACGCCATCGTGCCTGTCTCCAAATCCCTGTGCGGCGGCCACAGGGCCGACCCCAATGTGCACCCGCCAAAAGCTTTGCATGACACATCCTGCCTTGCGCCTCTCAGCGCAAGGGGATCGGTGAACCGGCTTGATACTCCACAGCCCCCGCGCTGGTAAGTGCCCAGCCTTGCACAAGGATGAATTGGTTTAACGCTGACACGGTCCCGCACTGGGGCAGTTCTTTGGCCCGTTGCGGAATGGACCGGCCAGGCAATAGGGGAAGGCGGTCGTGGGCAAGGTGTCGTCGTCGGCGCAGGCACGGGGCGTCAGCAAAGCCCTGGTCTTCAACATTGTCGCCGGGGTGGTGATTGCGACGGTCTTTGCCGCAAGCGTCTTCTGGTCGCTGCGCTCCATCGAAAGCGATCTGTCGCGCTCTGCCACCACGGTAGCGGACCGCTGGTATGACGCCTCCATCGGCCGCAACACCAAGGTGGAGAGGCTCCTTCAGGGGCAGGTCTTGACCGTGGACGAGGAGTTGCGCATCGCCGCCGCAACACGGGTCGGCAACGTTCTCGGCTACCAGATTTTCGCGCCCACAGGGCTTGTGGTCCGCTCCAGCTCAGGCACCTTGCGCTTCGACCGGCGGATGGGCGTGATCGACAGGCAGTCCGTCGCCCGTGCCATGCGCACCGGACGCCCCGTCAGCCAGCTGGTGCGATTGGGGGAAGGGGACGGCATGGCCGTCAAGGTCTACGAGCCTGTGTTGAGGGACATGGGCGCGATCGCCGTCGTCGCGGTCGTCGTCGACAAGAGTGCCGCCTACGCCCTCTCCCTCCAAAAGCTTGAGCGCAGTCTCGTCTTTGCCGCCTTGCTCGCGACCCTCGGCCTTGGCAGCACAGCGTCCACCGCCTGGCTCCTCCAGCGCCAAAGGGCGAGCGATGAGCGCATCAGGCATCTGGCCCACCATGATGGGCTGACAGGGGTCGCCAACCGCAGCCAGTTTCTGACCCTTTTGCGCAACCAGTTTACCGCCTCGCAAGCCAACCGTCAGGTGATCGCCCTTCACATGGTCGACCTTGACCACTTCAAGACCGTCAACGACACGCTGGGCCATGAGGCTGGCGACAGGCTCCTCCAACAGGTGGCCGCCACCATGGTGGGGTGCGCTGGGGAGGGGGACATGGTCGCCCGCCTCGGCGGTGACGAGTTCGCCCTGGTCCAAACCCTTGGGGACACGCCTGAGGCGGCGAAGACCCTTGCGGCCGAACTGGTGGACGCCGTCAGCCAGATCGAGACCATCAATGGCACGGCCGCGCGGGTCACCGTCAGCATCGGAACGGCGGTCTCCTCCCAAGCCACCTCACCTGAGGAATTGCAGCGCATTGCCGATGCGGCCCTTTACCATGCCAAGACCGGAGGCCGCGACCAGTTCATCCTGTTTCAGGATGGGATGGACGAGGTGGTGCGCCACCGCACAGCCATGCGCAACCGCCTGCGCGAAGCGCTGGATGCCAACCAGTTCGAGCTGTTCTACCAACCCCTTCACGATGCCCAAACAGGCACCATCGTCAGCTTCGAAGCCCTGTTGCGCCTGCCCGACGATGACGGCGGCTACCTGTCTCCCGATGATTTCGTCCCCCTTGCCGAAGAGCTTGGCATGACACCTGAGCTTGGCCGCTGGGTGCTGTGGGAGGCGGCGCGGGCGGCAAGCCATTGGCCCACACCCATCCAGGTCTCGGTCAACATGTCGCCCCAACAGTTTCAGGAGGACGTTGTGGCGATGGTGGACGAGGTGTTGACCACCACGGGCCTCGACCCTGAGAGGCTGGAGATCGAGATCACCGAAAATCTCTTCATTCGCGATGCGGAAAACGTGGAGCGCCAGCTGCACAAACTGCGCGAACTTGGCATCAGCATCGTGATGGATGATTTCGGCACAGGCTATTCCAGTCTTCAGTATCTGTGGCGCTTCCCGTTCGACAAGCTGAAGGTGGACCGCTCCTGCTTCCGCTCCCTTGGCGAGCGTGAGGAGGTGGCGGAGATCTTGCGCACCATCAGCGCCATGTCCTGTGCCATGAACCTGCGTGTCACCGCCGAGGGAATTGAGACCACCGCCCAGCGCGAGTTTGCGCGCGAGGCCGGCTACGATGAAATCCAGGGCTATCTCTACAGCCGCCCCATGCCCGCCACCGCCATCGCCGACTACATCGAAGGCGCGCGCCCTGCGTCAACGCATGCGACGCCCGCCGCCGACGCGGGCGCCCCTCAGGGTGCCCGCGTGGTGACGCTCCCGCTGGCCGACACGGCGGCCAGTCGCCCAGCCATTGCCGCGCCAGCCGAAAGCCCCCGCAAGAGCCGCACCGGCTGAGCCCTTGGCCCACCGTCAGCCCATGCGCTTTCGACGGTGCCTGAGCCTTCCTTGTGGGCGACCAGCACTGGCCGTGCAGCGCTGACGACAATCATCCGCCAGTCAAAGGCAGACCGGTGCTTTGCGCCGTCGCCTCAGGGAAAGAGGGCGAGCTGGTTGATGCCGGCAGTCTCCTCCAGGCCGCAGACCACGTTCATGTTCTGAATGGCCTGTCCTGAGGCGCCTTTCACCAAGTTATCGAGTGTGGACAGGACCACGGCCCGGCCTTCGCGCCTGTCGGCCACAACGCCGATGCGGGTGTGGTTGGACCCACGCACATGGCGGGACTGGGGCACTTCGCCGAACGGCAGAACGGTGACCATCGCCTCATCGCCATAACGTTCGCTGAGGACCGTGTGGATGCGTTTTGGGTCGCCCACAACATAGCTGGTGGCGTAGATGCCGCGGTTCATGGGGACGAGGTGGGGGGTGAATGTGGGGGTCACGGTTTGTCCCGCCGCCAGGGAAAGCTCCTGGTCCAGCTCTGCGGTGTGCCTGTGTTTGCCGACACCATAGGCGTGGAAGCCCTCAGCCACCTCCGCATACAAGGTGCCGAGCTTGATCGACCTGCCGGCCCCCGTCACCCCAGACTTGGCATCGACGATAATGGCGTCCGGATCCACCACCTTTTCAGCGACCAGTGGCACCAGAGGCAAGAGCGCCGTCGTGGTGTAGCAGCCAGGGTTCGCCACAAGGCGCGCCCCTTTGATGGCCTCCCTGTGGATCTCCACAAGGCCGTAGGCAGCCTCTTTTTGAAGGTCGGGCGCAAGATGCTCATGACCGTACCAGGTGGCATAGGCGGCAGGATCGCTGAGGCGGAAATCGGCCGAAAGGTCGACGATCTTCAAGGTGGGCTTGGCGGTCAGCGCGTTCTTGAGCGCTGTCTGCGTGGTGCCGTGGGGGAGGGCGCAAAACAGCACATCGATGCCCGAAAGGTCCACGTCCTCAAGCTTTTGCAGGGTGGGAAGGTCGAGGGCAGAAAACTGCGGGAAGACGTCGGCCATGGGCTTGCCGGCATTGCTCTCCGCCGACAGGGCAACAATGTGCGCCGCAGGGTGTCGGGCCAGCAGGCGCACCAATTCAGAGCCTGTGTAGCCTGAGGCGCCGTAGATGGCGATGTTGATGGTGTCCATGGGTCCGTTTCCCACTTGCCTGTTGATGGTGAAGAGCCAAAACGAAAAAAGCCCGGCGCAAGCGCCGGGCCTTCCAAAGTCCGAATAAGGCGTGAGCCTAGCGCTTTGAGAACTGGAACGAGCGGCGGGCCTTACGTCGGCCGTACTTCTTGCGCTCCACGACGCGGCTGTCGCGGGTGAGGAAGCCAACGCGCTTCAGAACGCCGCGCAGCTCGGGCTCGTAGTGGGTGAGCGCCTTGGAAATGCCGTGCCGCACAGCACCGGCCTGACCGGAGAGGCCCCCGCCGGAGACGGTGGCGATGATGTCGAACTGACCATCGCGGGCGGCCACCAGCAGTGGCTGGCGGATCACCATCTGAAGCACCGGACGGGCGAAGTACTCGTCGTACGGCTTCTTGTTGACGATGATGCGGCCTGCGCCGGGCTTCACCCACACACGGGCCACAGCGTCTTTACGCTTGCCTGTGGCGTAGGCGCGCCCTTGCGCGTCCAGCTTTTGCACGTGGACGGGGGCGTCGGACGCCTCGTCCTCCGGCGCACCCTGACCGAGGGCGGCGCCGAGGTCTTCCAGGGTTTGGACGGTGTCGCTCAAAGCACCCTCACATTCTTGGAATTCTGGCCGGCCACATCGAGCACCTTGGGCTGCTGCGCCTCATGGGGATGCTCGG
Source organism: Pseudomonadota bacterium (assembly GCA_039182345.1). Lineage (GTDB taxonomy): Bacteria > Pseudomonadota > Alphaproteobacteria > Rhizobiales > Amorphaceae > Acuticoccus. The sequence continues at coordinate 8,141 of JBCDCF010000029.1, read as the reverse complement.
CACCGGAATAAATCTTCAGGTTTTTCAGCTGCTGACGGCCGAGGGGGCCACGCGGCATCATCCGCTTCACAGCCGCTTCAATGACGCGCTCGGGGAAGCGACCTTCAAGGATCTGCTTGGCCGTGCGCTCTTTGATGCCGCCGGGATAGCCGGTGTGCTTGTGATAGGTCTGCTGTTCGTACTTGCGGCCCGTGAACACCACCTTGTCGGCGTTGATGACGATCACGTTGTCGCCGCAGTCCACATGCGGGGTGAAAGTGGGCAGGTGCTTGCCGCGAAGGCGCAGCGCAATCTGCGCGGCCAGGCGACCCACCACCATGTTGGTGGCATCGATCACCACCCAAGACTTTTCCACCTCCGCAGGCTTTGCGGAAAAAGTGCGCATGGCATGTTCCATGGATAGAGTGCGTTGGCGGCCAGGGGCTGCCTTGGCGCTCATATGACCGTCGCGAATGGTCCCGTCAAGTGCCTTCGTAAAGCCAAGCAATTTCAGTCAGTTAGTGATTTGGTATTATGATACCGCAACCGCGTCATCCGTTGGGCATGGCATAGGTCAGGCTGGTGTGGGTGAGGTGAGCGCCGTCCGCATCATAGGCATTGCCTGTCAGCACCATCAGCCGCCGGCCCGGCTTGATGACGGTGGCGGTCTGGCGGATCGCCCCCCGCGGCGCCCCCGCCCGCAAAAAGTTGATGTTGAGGCTGGTGGTGACGGCCATCTTCGCCGCATCGCTGAGAGACAGGAGCGCGGCGTAGGCGGCCGCATCCACAAGCATCATCAAGGTGGGGCCTGAGACGATGCCTCCTGGCCGCAGGTGCCGTGGCTCCGGCGTCAACAGGAGGGCCGCATCGCCCTTTTCGGCGCGCTCCACCACAAGATCCAGATCGTCGAAAACCTGCGGAAACTCGGCGATGAGATAGGTGCGGATCGCCTCGACGTTCATGGGCGGCTCGGTTGACAGACAATGGTGGGCGGGGCTTTGCTCACCCCATGGATGCAATGACGCACGATGAACCCTTGGTGCTGGCCGAGACGGTGGGCAAGGTCCATCGCATCGTGCTGAACCGCGGCGCGCGCCGCAACCTCCTGACGCCTGAAATGATGGCCGCCTTGTCCGCCGCGCTCGATGCGCCGGAGGCAAGGGTGATTGTGATTGCCGCCACCGGCCCCGCCTTTTGCGCCGGCCACGACATGAAGACCATGGCCGCCCACCAAGAGGACGACGACGGCGGCCGCGCGTACTTTGCCGCCCTCTTCGATCAATGCTCGCAGATGATGCAAAAGATTGCCGAAGCGCCTCAGCCGGTGATCGCCGAGGTCCACGCCACAGCGGTTGCTGCTGGCTGTCAGCTTGTGGCCGCGTGCGACCTTGCCGTTGCCGCAGACAGCGTGAAGTTCGGCACCACGGGGGTGACGTTCGGCCTCTACTGTTCCACCCCCGCCGTCCCTTTGACGCGCACGGTCGCGCCCAAACACGCCGCCGAAATGCTGATGACGGGCGACCTCATCGATGCGCACAAGGCCTTAGACATTGGCCTTGTGAACCGCATTGTCCCTGCTGAGGCGTTGACGCAGGAGACCATGGCGCTTGCTGAGCACATTGCCGCGAAATCCGCCGCCGTCCTTGCCATCGGCAAGAAGGTGGTGCGCGAGCAGGCGGGCCTTCCCCTTCATGAGGCGTACGCCCGTGCCTCCTGCGCCATGGTGGACAATCTGTTGCTGGAGGATGGTCGCGAGGGCCTTGCCGCCTTTTCCCACAAGCGGCCGGCCGCGTGGCGCGACCGATAGACCCCTCCCACCGCGCCTTCTGGGACGAGCGCTACGGCAATGACCCCGCCCCATTCGGCAACGCGCCCAACGCCTTCCTGGTGCAGATGGCGCCGCGCCTTCAAAAGGGCGACGCGTTCTTGGCCGCCGACGGTCAGGGCCGCAACGGTCTGTGGCTGGCGGGGCAGGGCTTTCGCGTGGTCATCCAGGATTTGTCGCAGACCGCGCTCGACCATGCCCGCAGGAATGCTGAAGGCTTGGGTGTTGCCGTCGAACTGCGCCAGGGCGACCTGACTGAGACCGGCCCAGAGGAGGGGGCGTATGACCTCGTCGCCATCATCTTTTGCCACCTTCCCCCGCAGGCACGGCGCACCGTGCACGCCAAGCTCCAACGCGCGCTGAAGCCTGGGGGCAAACTGGTGCTTGAGGCGTTCTCCAAAGCGCAACTGACGATGCAGCCGCTCCACAATTCGGGTGGGCCGCGATCGGAAGAGGCTTTGTTCAGTGCCGCCGACATCAGGGATGACTTTGCCGCCCTCACCCCTTTGGTGTGCGAGGAGGTGGAGACCGACCTTGCCGAAGGGCGCTTCCACAATGGCAGGGCCGCCGTGGTGCGTGCCCTGTTTGAAAAACCAGCGACATAGCAAGTGGGCGGCATGAATCACGATCGCTACGACGAGGCGTTGATCGAGGGCATTTTGACCGACGTGAAGACCGTCGCGATGGTGGGGGCATCGGCCAACACCGTGCGCCCGTCATTCTTTGTCCTCAAATACCTTTTGGCGAAAGGATTTGACGTCTACCCCATCAACCCCGGTCGTGCCGGTGGCGAGATCGGCGGGCGCACCGCTTACGCCTCTCTGGCGGACGTGCCTGTGGCGATCGACAGGGTGGACATCTTTCGCGCGGCCGACGCCGTGCCCTCCGTCATCGATGAGGCGCTTACCCTGATCCCCCTGCCGAAGGTGATCTGGCTGCAACTTGGCATTCGCAACGATGCGGCAGCCGCGGTGGCGGAGGCTGAAGGCATCACCGTCATCCAAAATCGCTGTCCCAAGATCGAGTATGGGCGCATTTCCGGCGAAATCGGCTGGGCAGGCGTCAACTCCCGCCGCGTGTCGGCCAAGCGACCCAAGCTGTCGGAAGGCTTCCAGCACCTCAAACTGCGCCAGGAGTGAGCGCTGGGCTGTGCCGCACCTCCAGCGTTAGCGCCGAAGGACGTGGTGCAGGGTGAGGGTTTTGATGCGCAGGCCCAGTTTGCGCAGGTGCCTGTTGTGCTGCACCCAGCCTGGCATGGCCCGCCGGGCGCGGCCGAGGGTCTGGCCTGCACGAAGGTAAAGGCCGATCAGCCAATCCGGCCGAAAGTCCTCCGCCTTTACGGTCCCGCTGAGGCGGACCCGGCTGGCTTTGAGGGGCACTTTGATGACCACGACGCGAGGCTGTTCGGCGAGGGCATAGCGCAAGAGGCTTTCCCCTTGGAGAGGGCGACCGGACGCCTTGGCGTAAGCCTCCATCACGTCCCAGCGGCGCCCGTAACCGGTGATGGCTTCGTGTCCCACGCACACGGCAAACCTGTCATTGACGCCGTCCCACCCCTGCCAATTGGGCACGAACACACGCTCTTCCCCCCGTGCGTGGGCGGTCATCGCGTGTTTCAGGGTGGCGACGAAGGATGAGTGGTAGGAGAGATCGGGCCTGCAAAACAGGCAGATCTTTGCCCCATCTTCCAGCGCGGCGTCGGTGACTGTCTTGAGGGAATAGAGCTGGTGTGTGAGGTTTCTCAAAGAGCGAAAGTCATCGTTCCAGTTGTCGCCGTAGGACTTGATGCGCAAAAAGCGTGCGTCCACGTCAGCAACCGGGGGCGTGTCCACCGCCAGCCAGTCGGCCTGCAAGAGGGCGTGCTCGTTCCGGTCGACCGACCCGCGCTCTTCGCTTCTAGGGTTGTCGATGTGGCCGATATCGAAGACATGACAAAACTGGCGCACGGGGCCCCGCTGACGCGCAGGTTTTAAGATGTTGTCTTCAATGGAGGGCAACGTGAAGCGCAGTGACCGGGTGATGCCGAAGTAACAAACGTGGATTGTTTGGGGACGATCTGTGGCCCTGTTTGCCATCACGCCGCAACGTGCGCGGTTTCGCGGTCGTAACCAAAGCGCTGATAGTCTTCAGCGTAGAGACGCTCGATCTCCTCGCGCCACCCTTCGAAAACGGCGCGGGCTTCGGGCGCAACGTGGCTCTTCTTCTCCCACACCGTCTTGGTTTTCCACGGCCAGCGGGACTTTGGCGGTGCCAGCCCGACAAGATCGCAGATGGCCTCCACACCACCATCTTCCAGCCGGAAGATGTGGGCCGGCGACGATCGCGGAATGAACTGATGCTGTGGCCGGAAGTGGTTGAAAAAATGCGACGGGTTCTGCTGGCATTGGGTGAGGGTGTGCTCAATCCACGCGTCCGGCGCCAAGTCGGTCGACTGTGTTGAGACCTGCCAGCCGTACCCGGACACAAACCGCGAAAACGGGTTGCGCACCAGCATCACCACGGCCTCGACGTGCCGCAGGTCCAAAAGGGTGTCGAGAAGGTCCCCATGCATGTGTTGGGGCGGGATGCGCACATGCTTCAGCCTGTTTTGGCTGATGCCACGGATGCTGAGGAACTCTCGCCACCCATTGACCTGAAACAGCTTTTCCACCGTGCTGCCCCCGGCCTTCGGCACATGGATGAACAGAACGGTCCTATCCTCTTTGGTGAAGATGGGCATCGATGGGGCCTCGAAGATCGCCGGCTCGGCGGTGTCGCGTTGTGTCGCGCGCTGCCTTCCGCCGCACGCGGACCTGCCGCCATGCCAAAGCCCACCCGCCCGGCCGAAGCAGCCCACGCATCGCGCGACTTAACGTTCGTTCGTGTCGCAAATGTGACCATTGGTTGCCAGCCGGCCCGAGCCACAGTCCACCTTATGCTCGCGCAACTGAGCGGACCGCCGCCCCAAAATGTTAGCACTATCGAGACCAACCGACACACAACGCCCGCGCGGGCTCGGGCGTGTGTCCGATCAGGGGGACGGGACCCGCGCTAGGCGACGCCTGCCCGCAGAAGGTCGTGCATGTGGATGATGCCCACAGGGCGCATGTCTTCGGTCACGAAAAGGGCGGAGATTTTGGCCGCATTCATGGCTTCAAGGGCTGCGCCGGCAATGGCTGTGGGAGCGATGGTCTTGGGCTCCCGGCTCATGACGCTCGCCACCTCCATGGACAGGATGTCCTCGCTGAGGTGGCGGCGAAGGTCGCCGTCTGTCACGACACCCACAAGCTTGCCGCCCTCCACGACGCCGAGGGTGCCAAAACCCTTCTGCGTCATGTCGAGAATGGCCTCGCGCATGGGCTTGTTGGGGGGCACGAGGGGGACCTGGTCGCCGGGGTGCATCACGTCGCGCACGAAGGCGAGGCGCGCGCCAAGCCGCCCGCCGGGGTGGTAAAGGTGAAAATCGGCCTGGGTGAAGCCGCGTCGCTCCAACAGGGCAACGGCGAGCGCATCGGCAATGGCAAGCTGCTCAATGGCCGAGGAGGTGGGCGCAAGGCCGAGAGGGCACGCTTCCTTTGCGGTCGGCAACACAAGTGCCACATCGGCCGCGCTGCCGAGCGCTGACTTTGCCCGCGAGGTGATCGCCACCACAGGCACCTTGAAGCGCTTGGCATAGGCCAGGATGGGCGCAAGCTCTTTGGTCTCGCCGGACCAGGACAGGGCAAGCACCACATCGCTGGGGGTGATCATCCCAAGGTCGCCGTGGCTTGCCTCGGCAGGGTGGACGAATTGGGCCGGCGTCCCCGTTGACGCCAATGTGGCGGAAACTTTAGCGCTGATATGCCCGCTTTTGCCCATGCCGGTGACAATCACACGGCCTTCGCACGCGGCACACACATCCACCGCTTTGGCAAAGGCGCGGCCCAACTGGCCGGACAGGGCTTGGCGCACGGCCGCAAGGGCGGCAGACTCAGCATCGATGGTGCGCTCGGCCGAAGCCACCATGTCGCGCTCAGCGGCGTTGGGTCTCAGGTCGACAACGGGCATACTCAAACCCCTTCACAAAGGCGCGAACAGTGCTCTAGGACACCGTCGCTAGCCCCCCGCGGCTTGCAAAGCAAGGTGAGTGGAGCCTTAACGGTTTGTGTGTGAACAACAGGTGTTGCGCTTTGTACACGGGTGAATGACATGGTTCGGCTGGTTTCGAGGTGGTTAAAGGTAGGGCCGATGACGGCGGCGGCCGCAATGCTGACGGCAGCCGGCGCGATGACGACATTCAGCGCGCCAGCACAGGCGGATCAATTCTCCCGCTGTGTGGCCAGCAAGTGGCCGATGGCCCGCAAGATCGGCGTCACGCGCCCCATGTTCGACAAGGCCACCCGCGGCCTTAGGCCCGATGGGCGCACGCTGAAGCTGGTCAACCGGCAGGCGGAGTTCGTCAAACCCATCTGGGAGTATCTGGACACGGCGGTTTCCGCCAAGCGCATCCAGAACGGCCGGCGCATGTACAACAAGCACAAGGCCACGCTGGATCGCATTGCCGCGCGCTTCAAGGTGGACCCCGAGGTGGTGATCGCCATCTGGGGGATGGAAACCAGCTATGGCTCCTTCATGGGCGATCACAACGCCGTCCAAGCGGCCGCGACGCTCGCCTGTGCCAGCCGCCGCAGACAGAACTTCTGGTCCCAGCAGTTCGTGGCCGCGATTAAGATCGCCCAGGACGGGCATGTGCCTTTGGACAAGATGAACTCGTCCTGGGGCGCTGCCATGGGCCACACCCAGTTCATCCCCACAAGCTGGAAGGCTTACGCGGCTGACTATGACGGTGACGGCAAGCGCGACATCTGGCGCTCGATCCCCGATGCGTTCGCCTCCACCGCCAACTACCTTGCCAAGGCCGGCTGGAAGTACCAGCAGACTTGGGGCTACGAGGTGATCGTGCCCGCCAACTTCGACCACCGCGCAGCCGATGGCAGGAAGAAGCGCACGCTCGCGGAGTGGCAGCGGCTTGGCATCAAGCGGGCGAACGGTCAGGCGTGGCCACGGCCGAGCGACCCTGCCTACCTTTTCTACCCCGCAGGCGCACGCGGACCGGCCTTCCTGATGCTGCGCAACTTCGACGTCATCAAGCGCTACAACAATGCCGATGCCTATGCGCTGGCTGTGGGTCACCTGTCGGACAGGATCATCGGCGGCGGCGACTTCAACAGGGCCTGGCCCAAGGACGAGCGGCCATTGACGCGCGCACAGGTGAAGGAGATGCAATCGATCCTCACCCGCCGCGGCTTCTCCACAGGGGGTGTGGACGGCAAGGTGGGGCCGATGACGCGCAAGGCCATTCGCCAGTTCCAGTCCGCCAAGGGCAAGGTGCCGGACGGCTTCCCGTCCACCAGCCTTCTCAACGACCTGAAGCGGCGTTAGAGCACGACCCGCTCGGTTTGAATCAAACAGAGCGGATGAAGGCGTGCTCGCGTTCAATTCTGGCGCATGTCCTCTTCGCTCGATCTGACCCAGATCGAGAGGGACATGCGTTAGCGCAGGTCAGCGCCCGACCCGCTCGGTTGGGGTCAATCCGGGCGGGGCGTGCGCTCGCGGTGGATGGCCTCTTCGATGAGGGTGCGCATGCGCTCAAGCCGGGCCATGGCGTCAACGCCGTCCCTGATGGTGGGGGCGGCGCTTGGCTCGCCCCTCAGCGCTGCCGCCACATCGCCAAGGAGGGCGTTATAGCCCTTAAAGTCCTCGTTGGCGGCGGCGGTGAAGTTGGGCGTCCAGGTGAGGGTGTCCGCGCCGTCCTTAAGGGATGCTGAAAGGTCGTCCGCCTTGAAGGGCGGGTCGCGGTGGTAGGTGACGTTGACCACATTGTCGACCGTGAGGCGCTTATGGTCGCCCATGATCTCGATGCGCTCCACAGGGGTGCCGCGGGACTGGAGGGTCCCCATCACCACCGTCCCCACCACCCCGTCCTCCCCGCCGAAGGAAAGGTGAAACAGGATCTTGCCCGGCGCAGGCTCACGGACGCGCACGCTCATGTCGGCCATGGTGCTCCCCGTCAGCCAGGGGACAAGGTCCATGGCATGGACGCAGTGGTGCAGATAAAAGCCTGAATAGTCGGCCGCGCCGCCGAAATAGGTGGGGGCGGTCATGTAGGTGGCAAGGATGCCTGAAACGGGCCCGAAGTCCCCTTCAAGCACATTCTTGGCAATGCGGTTGCCTGTGGAATAGCGCTTCATGAAGCCCACCAGAACGGGCCGTCCCGCCTGCTCGGCTGCCTCAGCCACCCGCTCAGCGCCTGCAAGATCGGCCGCAGGTGGCTTTTCCATGAACACCGGAAGCTCCCGTGCGAGGGCTGCGATGGCGG
>JBCDCF010000028.1:0-13570 GCA_039182345.1 Pseudomonadota bacterium | reverse complement strand
CCGCCGACGCCGATGATGGCGCAATAGCTGCCCGGCCGCAGCATTTTGGCAGCGCGCTTGGCAACACGATAGGCGGTGATGCCGGCGTCCGCCATGGGGGCTACGTCGAGGGGTTGGATGCCCGCGCCAAGTTTGATGAGCGAGCGCTCGTTGGTGACGAAGTACTCCGCAAAGCCCCCATCAAGGCCAAGGCCGGGGAAGAGGCCGTGCTCGCAATACATGTCCTCCCCATAGCGGCAGGCAAGGCAAATGCCGCAGGTGCGCAAGGGATGGCAGATCACCGCATCGCCAGGCTTCACGGAGCGTACGGCGCTGCCGACGTCCTCCACCCAGCCGGCATTCTCGTGGCCCATGATGTAGGGAAGGAGCGCGCCGTCCGCGTCCATGATGTCCTTCCAGACCCCTTCGATGATGTGAAGGTCGGTCCGGCAAAGGCCCGCCGCGCCCACCTTGACGATTACCTCGTCGGGGGCGTTGACCGTGGGGGCAGCCACCTCCTCGATCTTCAGATCGACGTTCATGGCGGGGTCGTAGTCGTAAAGGCGAGCGGCTCGCATCAGTGTTCTCCTGTTGAGGATGACCGACGCCACGAAGGCGCCGGCCACGGACCGTTTCTTGAAAGAGTTCGGCCTGCCCGCCCTGTGTCAGACGGGGCGGGCAGGTGCGTCAGGAGCGCCCGAGAAGCTCCGCGCCGCCGCCAAGAGCCGCCCCCGCAGTGGGGTCGGCCTCACCCTCTGCAAGGTCACCCACCAGCGTCTCGGTGGTGAGGATGAGGGTTGCCACAGAGGCCGCATTGGCAAGCGCTGCCGCCGTCACCCGCACAGGGTCGATGACCCCTGCCTCGAAAAGGTTCTCGAACCGCCCCGCGCGCGCATTGAAGCCATGCCCGCTGTTGATGCGCGAGACCTCGGCGACGGCCGTGTTGGGGTCCTGCCCCGCATTCAAGGCAATGCGCGCCAACGGACGGGACAACACCGACGCCACAAGCCCCATACCGGCAGCAACGTCCGTCTCGGCTCCCTCTTCCAAGGCGCGGATGTGGGGCACGATGCCAAGGAGCGCTGTGCCGCCGCCGGCAACGACGCCGTCGGCCGCAGCAGCGCGCACAGCCGCCAGCGAGTCTTCAATCAGCTGGATGGTGCGCTTTTGCTCCACGGGTGTGGTGCCGCCAGCATAGATGACCGCCGTGCCGCCGGAGAGTTTGGCAAGACGGTCGCGCAGCTTGTCCTGCTCGATGTTGGGCGGGGCAATGTCCAATTGGCGCTGCACCTGGCTGCGGCGCGCTTCGATGCGGGCCGGGTCGCCCTCGCCACGGATGATGGCGGTGTCGCTCGCCGTCGCCCAGGCGGCGGCCGCAGCGCCAAGGTCGGCACGGGTGGCTGTCTCCAGCCGGCCCCCAAGGTCCCTGGCGATAACACGGCCGCCGGTGAGGATCGCAAGATCCTCCATCATAGATTTGCGCCACTGGCCATACTCGGGCGGATGCACCACCAAGTATTTCCCGGGTGCATTCTCACCCAAGAGCGTGACCACCACTTCGGGCGATATCTCTTCGGCGATGATGAGGAGGGAGCGGCCTTCCTCATCGGCAATCCTGCGCACGGTGTCGAGGGAGGCAGGATCCTTGATCTTAAGGTCCGTCATGACGATGAGCGGGCGCTTCAGCTCCGCCACCATCTTTTCCTGGTCGGTGACCATGTGGTGGGAGATGTAGCCACGGTCGAAGGACATGCCTTCAAGCACCTCCACCGTGGTCTCGGTGGTGACGCCGAAGTCGGTGGTGATGACGCCTTTCTCGCCCACCCCCTGGAAGGCTGCAGCAACGATCGCTCCGAGCTTTTTGCTGCCGGCGGCAATCTCGGCGACGGAGGCGATCATCGCATCGTCCTTGGCAGGACGTGCGGTCTTCTGAAGGGCCTCGACGGCTGCTTCCGTCGCCTGCTCGATGCCGCGGCACACGTCTACCGCCTTGGCGCCTTTTTCAAGAAGCTCGACACCGCCTTGGATCAGCCCGTTGGCAAGGACGATGGCGGTAGTGGTGCCGTCGCCCGCCACATCGTTGGTCTGCATGGAGACCTCGCGCACCACCTGCGCGCCCATGTTTTCAAACCGGTCGGTCAGCTCGATCTCGCTGGCGATGGAGACGCCGTCGCGGGTGATCATCGGCGTTCCGATGGGCCTGTCGATCATTGCGTTCATGCCCTTGGGGCCAAGGGTCGGCTCAACGGCTGAGGCAAGTCGCGCAACGCCGCGGGCCAGTGCGCGCCGTGCATCGCTGGAGTGAAGTAGTTGTTTGGCCATGGCCATCCTCCCTGTCGCTGCCGGCCAGGTCTCCCTGGCGGCGCGTGGTTATGATTGGGGTTCGCGCACCGATGCTTCGGGCAGAAAGTCCACAAGGGTGAGCTTGCCGTCCTGGCGCGTTGCCTCCTTGTAGCGATGGGTCTTGAGGCCCCGGCAGAGCGCGCCACCGAACTCCATGTTGATGCGCACCTGACGCAGGGTCTGTAGGTGCCCCCAAAGCCCGTCAGGGGGGATCGGCGCGCCCTCCAGCGTGACGAAGGCAGGGTCGTTCGCCCGTTTCGCCAACCCCTTGTGGAGGAGAAGCTCCCGGTAAAGGGGCGCGCGGGTCTTGGCGTCGGCGTCCTCAAAGGTGAAGCCGTCGAAGTCACCGAGGGTCGCGGCCACAATGTCAGCATCGCTCATGCCCTGGCGTTTGAGGTCCAAGAGCACAGCCTCCTGGCGCCGCTGAAAGGCTTTGTCCTCAAACGTGCGGCGCACCTCGTCGAGGCTGTCGCCGGCAAGGTCTTCGCCGATGGCATCGGCAAAGCTGCGGCCGTCACGCACGGCATCGGTGATCTCTTGCGCATAAAGGTGGTCGAGCAGCGTCACGTCCACTTGGGTGACGCCGGGCACAGGGCGCAGCGCGGCGTGGATGTCCTCCACCATCAGGAACGCGAAGTTCGGCGAGCACCAATAGGTGGGCAGGCGAAACAGGACGGTGACGGCACCGCCCTTGATCTCAACGCCCTCGACGAAGCCCATCTCGGTGATGGACTCGTCGAGTTCGGGGTCCATGACCCGGGAGAGAGCGGCATCCACGGCGGCCCGTGAGGGGGTCGTCGCTGTCACCGCCTCACTCCGCGGCAAGCATGACAGGCGCCTGGCCGAGCTTGGCCTTCATGGCGGGCACGTCGATGTTGTAAAGCCGCGCGGCGTTGAGGCCGAGCATCTTTTCTTTGGACTCGTGGTCGAGCGTGACGCCGGTCTGTGCGGCAATGTCTTCCGGCAGCTCGAAGGCCCAAAGCTTTTCCACCTGCCAGCGCGGTGTCCAGATGGCATAGTCGGAGCCGAACAAGATCTTGTCGGGGCCGAGCCAGGCCATCAACTCGCTGATGACTTCGGCGAAGTAGCGCGGCCGGGCGTGGATGAAGGGGAGGGCGACCGCAAGACCGGCATAGACGTTGGTTTCTTGCACTGCGATCCAGCAGAAGTCATCCAGCCGCGGGAGGCCGCAGTGCTCCACCACCCAGTTGAGGTTTTGGAAGTCGGTGGCGGCGTAGTCCACGTCGTGCACGTCGAAGGCATCCTTCGACAGGGGGATGATGGTCGGCCCCTTGTGGACGTGCATGTTACGGATGCCGAGCTTGTCGCACAGCTCAAAGCAGCGATAGGCGTTGGGGTCGGTGAGCTTCCAGCCCTTGGAGTCGCCGTTCCATTCGGCCGTGTAGAGCTTCAGGCCTTGGATGTCGAAGTTTTCCTTCATGTAGTGGATGTATTCGAGCGCTTTTTCGCCATCGCGCGGGTCCACCGAGCCGTTGATGATAAAGCGATCGGGGTAGCGCTCGGCCATCTTGTGGCTGCGCTCGATGGAGCTGAAACCGGTCTTATAGAAGTCGCGCAGGTAGGTGGATTGGATGATGGCGATATCGTCCGGTCCATCCACGAACAGATCGCGATAGATATCGTCTTCGCTATACTTTTCGAATTTGGACTTTTCCCAGAGCTGATCAGACGGGCTCAAGTTGGTGTGGTAGGCGTAAAAGCAGTCGATGAACTGCTTGCCATGGACGTTGGCCTGGTTCTCCGGGCTGCCATCCCAAAAGTGGGTGTGGCCGTCGATGACGAAGATCTCTTTGCCTTCCGGTGTCACGTACATAGCGCCTCCTTGGTGCCGTGCGGCTCTCGTTGTCGTCAAATTGTCTTGGAGGGTACGCGGCGCCGATGATCTCCGGCGCCGCGCCTATCCTCAGATGTATTCCATCACTTCGTCCATGTTCCCGAACAGAACGACAGTATTGTCGTCCACGCGGACCATGCGGCCATAGTGGGTTGAGGTGATCACCTCGAACTGGGAGGCATCCATATCGCGCCCCAGGTATTCACTGATCTCGTCCATCTTGAAGATGAGCTTGCCTTCGCCGTCGATGCGGATCAGGGCGGGCTGATAGGTGCAGGTGACGCCCTCTTTGCTTTCCATCAGCTCGGCGATGGCGCGCGCGTCCACCGAGTCGTTCATCGTCACACCGCACTGATGGGAAATGGTGCGCTCGAACGAGAGATCCTTCATCGACTTGAAGATGTTCTTCGATGAGGCATTGCGGGCTACAGTGGCCATGATGATCTCCCGATCTTAAAGGTTGAGTTCGCCGACAATCTGGGCAAGACGCTCGCGCGACTTCTCCTGGACTTCGGCAAAGCTGACGGGTTTGGAGTGGGGCTGGGACCAGATGGGCTGCAGGCCAAGGGCTGCCTTGTCTGCCAGCGCCTGGTGCTTGTCGAGCCAAGAGCGGAAGAGCGTTGTGTTTTCCGCGCCATACTCCGGATCGTTGGCGAGGAGGTAGATGAGGTCGATGCAGTTGGCGAGGTTGCGTTCGTAATCGGCCTCGGCGGCGGAAATCACCGCGGGGGTCACGAAATCGCCGTTGGCGGCCGCCACCTGCATCAGAAAGCCTGAGCGGAAGAGTTCGCCCACCAGCGGCTCGAACACGATGTTGGTGGCAAAGTATTGCTCAAGATAATCGGACGAGCCCATGATGGACTCCACCGCCTCGCGGGTGCCTTGCCAGATGGGGTCATCCATCCAGGCGGCTTTGCCCAACTCGTCGTTCCAGCCCTCGATGTCGAGGCCGATCTCGGCCAGGTAAAGGGTGATGTCCTGGGACAGGCGCAACTTATACGACGAGTTGGTCAGCGTCGCGTTGTTGATCATCTGCGTATAGCCGTAGCGCTGGGCTTGCATCAGCGCTGTGCCGAGGCCGAACTCGGCATGCTTCCAAGCGCCCAGATGCGTTTGCAGCACCTTCGTCCAGGCTTTGTCGAAGGCTTTTTGGGCGTTGTACTTGCGCGCGTTGCCGATGACGCCCTGGATCATGGTCTCGATCTTGGACTGGCGCTGGTAGTGGGTGCGCTCCCACTCCTGGTCCGGCGCCCTGAAGGCATGCCAGTTGGAGCTTTTGGCCTTGGTGGCGTGCTTGACGTAGGCCCCGTCCCCATCGGGGAAGGAGATGATCCAATCCTGCAGAAGGTAACGCTCAGGATCGGGCTGGACGTCGACGGTCACGTCTTCGTAGTGGGTTGCGCGTTTGCCTTTGGGGTCGAAGTATTTGTACTTGCGGCTGTCGCTGTCCACGAAGATGGCGGACCCGGCGGCGCCTGAGCCCACCGAACTGGATGTTGCTGGCATCGTTTCTCTCCCGTTGTTTGCGAATTCGCGGTTTTTTGCGTCTAGCCGGCGGTCTCCAGCGTCGGCGATGCTGTGGAGGGGGTGAACTTGTCGAAGAAGATCCGCTCGAACTCGAACCCATTCATGTAAAGGGCCGGCGTGAGCGCCTCGATCATGGGGGGCGGCCCGCACGCATAAACGTCGCCCACCCCATCAAGATCGAGGGCGTTGAGGTGGCGCGCGACGGCCTCGTGCACCATGCCGCGCTCGCCGGTCCAGCTGTCATCATCGTCGGCGTCGGACAGGACGGGGATGAACTGAATGCTGGGCGAGCCCTCGGTGAGTTCGGCAAGCGCTTCCAAGTAGAAGAGGTCTTTCTGGGTGCGCGCGCCGTAGAAAAACACCACAGGGCGCTGTTCGCCGCTGGCGATGTGGTCGTGCAGGATGGACCAGATGGGCGACATGCCGGAGCCCGCCGCCACAAGGATCACGTGTCCGTCCCGTCCGTCCCGCCGGAAGCATCCCCCGTAGGGCCCTGTGACTTTGACGGGGGCGCCGACGGCGATGGCGCCGCCTTCGTCGAGTTCTCCTGAGAACTGTCCGCCGGGGTATCGCTTGATGATGAACTGGAGCTTTTGCGTTTCGCTCGGCGGATTTGCCATGGAAAACGAACGCGTAATCGTCTCTGCGTTTTGGGTGGTGACGGTGATGTCGACATATTGGCCGGCCCAGAATTTCAAGGGCTGCTCGAGGTCTATGGTAACGCAGCGAATGTCATGGGTCAGGCGTTCGATATGGCTGATGTGGCCAGTGAAGGTCTTGACCGCGATGGCCTTTTCCAGAAGCTCTTCGTCGAAATAGTGAAGCTCGACATCAAGGTCGCTGAGCGCCTTGGAGCGACACAGGAGAATGCCCCCTTGGTCGCGCTCCATGTCGTTCAGCGCGAATGTGGAATACTTGGCGAGATCCACCTCGCCCTCCAGAAGCGTGCACTTGCAGGCCGAACACTGGCCTTCCTTGCAGCCGTGCGGCAGTGCGATTCCCTGGCGAAACGCGGCATCGAGGATGGTTTCGTCCTCTTCCACCTCGAACTCTACGTTCACCGGTTCCAAACGCACGGTGTAAACGTCACCCATTGGGCACATCCTCCCCGTCCGCAGCGTGGCGCCACGGCGGCTCTCGTTCGTTCGTGTCGGGCTTGGGTGGGGCCGACCCGTGGCCGGCCCCGGTGCAAGCTTAGTTGCAGGGGTTGATGGTGAACCCGCTGCGATACTCAGCAACGTGTGCTTCGCGGTCCGCGTCGGACATCTCGCGCAGGAGTGTCAGCGGCGACAGAAGCGTGTGGCCCTTCACATCGTCGAGGGTCCACATGTCCTTGTTGTCGAAGCGCAGATGCGGCTGCGGCACCAAGGTCTTGCCGTCGGAGCGCACGAAGTTGAGGTCCTTGATGGCATCCGCCAGGTCCCAACCGTGGTAAAGCGTCTCCCACTCGCGCTTGCCGGAGAAGCGGCCCATGGCCGGCGTCGGGCGGCCCTGATACTCGTCGGAGAACGCTTCGACGGCGGTCCAACGGTCGAGCTCATGGGCGAAGGTGTGCAGCTTGCCGTCGATCTCGTCGACCACCATGTCCTCGCGGATCAGGCAGGGGACGAGGCAGCTCCAGCACCGGTGCGGGTAGACGTAACCCACCTCCTCGTTGAAGGTGATCACCTTCTCACCGGGCACGGACAGCTTGCCGTACCACTTCCAGAAGTCACCGAATTCGGCATACCAGCCCGGATACTTGTGCTCGAACCACTCGAAGTCTTTCTCGGTCTGAGCCTCGATGCGCCAGAAGTTGACCGGCCAGCCGACGGCAAAGAACTGCGCCACCTTGTGGACGTAGAACTTCTCGGTCAGCCGCTTCCAGGCTTCCTGCACATCGTCGTGGTGGATCTTGATGCCGTATTTCTCCAGCGGCAGCATGTAGGTGCGGTAGTAGTCCTCGAAGATCCAGCGGTGCCACATCTCCACGTAGGACTCTTTGTCCTTGTCGCGGTTGGTGGTGCCGTACTCGATGAAGGTGCCGATGGCCGCATCCACAATGGCGTGGTTCTGCCAGAAGGCGTAGCGCAGGTCCCGCTCGATCAGGAGGTGATTGTCGGGGTCCTTCAGCGTGGCCATCATCAAGGAGTGACCGTTGCCGATGTGACGGCTCTCGTCGGACTGCACCGACAGGAAGACCGTGGGAAGCGCGTAGTCACCGTTGCGGGCCGCCTCTGAGGGCATCGCCACGAACAGCGTGTTGGTGAAGGCGGTTTCGGCCACCACAGTCAAGTAAATGTTGGCCGAGGTGATGGCGTCACCGGTGATGAACCCTTCGCCGAACTGACGACCGATGGTGGTCGCATAGCACTTGCCGAAGGCTTCCTCGGTGATGTCGAACCCTGCGGGGTCGATATAGTTCTCCATGTACCACTTCTTCAGGTTCATCTGAATGGTGGAGTGGCGGAACTCATCGACCATCTGCATGGTGAAGCCTGTGCGCAGGTCTTCACCCGGAGACAGGCGCGCCACCATGGCCATGGAGCGGGCGGCGGAGATTTCGGGGACGGGGATGATGGCCAGGAAGAGCTTCATCCACTCCACCCAGCGCGGTTCCACATTGCGGAACATGTCGCCGCGCAGCGCTGCATCGAGCGCGCCATAGACGCGGTTGTCCTTTTCTTCCTGCATGGGGAAGTAGGAGCGCAGCACCTGTTTCATGGGATCGCGCGGGGCTTTGGCGATCTTGTAGTCGGTCGGATACGTCATTGCCTCCTGGACGTAGGAGGGATTCCAGCCAAGATCGGCGATTTTCTTCGCCGCCTCGCCCACGGATATTCCGCGCTGCGAGGTGATCTTGTTTAGCGTCAAGGTCATGAAAGTCTTTGCCTCCACTTGGGTTACACCGAGGTTGACCAAAGGCCGCCGCGCCAGACGCGTGGAACGGCCAGGCCGGGACGCCTGCCGTCCGTAAGACCGGCAGCACGCGGCGTTCAATTGAGGCAAAGGTTAAGAGCGGCGCGGGGATGGTTGGACGACGCTGCGCGGGGTTTGTGCAGCGCAGTGTTCAGGCCACCTCGAGCCAACCCCCCTTCGTTCTTACGACGCGCGAACGGTGTGTCCGGCGTGCTTTTTGTGTAAGGTTTTATAGGCAGGGTGATCAGCAAGGGTCAAGGCGTTTTAGAAGAAATTCAGCCTTGTTGTTGTCTCAAAACTGAGACACCTGTCGCAAGTCGAGTGTATCACAAGTGAGAAACAACAAGAACCGGATTGAAATATTGACTTACACTACCCTATCGCCCCACTCTTTAGAAGCAGGCCAGGGGCAATGGCGAAAAAAGCGGCAAAAAGTTGTTCGCTTGATTTGGGGTGAGGTCAGAAGAGTATGAACAATACCAGCGCACCGATTCCCGCCTTTGAAGAAGCCGCGGCCATGGCCAAGGAGATTGTCGAGCGCGCCCCCCAAGATGTGGTGTTTTCCATGACCTTCATCGGGGAAAGCCGGCAGCGCCTGTTCAATTTCTTCGAGGGGGTGATTCGCCAAGAGGTGGAGGCCCGCGGCGGCTCCCTGACAAGCGACCTCGTGCGCCCCTTTGTGGATGAGCACGCCTCCAAGCTGCGCGACTTCGTGTTGACCGGCGCAGCCCTCTCTCGTCAATTTCGCCTGGAGGATATGGAGCGGCTCTTGGGCGACCGCACCATGGTGACGCGTGTGGACCTTTGGGATTCGCTGACCCAGCACATCGAGGCCGCGTGCGCCCAGTTCCGCGCCCAGGCCGACGAGATCCCCGAAATGCTGGACGCGTTGGAGCGCACCCGCGCGGAGGCGGCAGGCCAATGAGGGGGCAGTGTTCAGTTGAGCCGTGTGCCTTTGGGGGGAGGGGTACGGTCGGGCGCAATCCCAAAGGCGGAGAGGTCAGTGCGCATGGACAGGTGCGCCTGCGCCAAAAGGCGGTTGCGGGTGTCCTCCGGGAGTGTGTCGAGCGCGGCGCGCGCGGCCTCCGCCTCCTCCACGCCAGCGCCGTCCGTCAGCGCGCGGGCAAGGGCTTTGGTGCACGCATCCTCGCCCGTCAGATCAGTCTTTGCCGCGCGGTGAAGGGCGGTGAACAGACGTTTCGTCATCTCATCCATGGATCGTGCCGCTTTTTCCTTGGCGTTGCAGAGAGGATGCGCCGGACCGAAGGGTTCGTGCCGCACACCCCATCATGAGGGCAAACATCGACATTCTCTCCGAGCGGCTTCATCTGGTCGGCGAGGCGGCAAAACTCAATGCCGAGCATGTTCGTCTTATGCAAATGGCGGCCGGCGTTCAGATCGCAACCATGGGCGATGAGACCGCCGATGACACCAACCCCCACCAAGCCGCCATCGAGGCTGTGGAAGCCAAGTTGCGCGCGCTGGAGGACAAGATTGCGGACCTCGACAAGGAGCTCGACAGCCAGTGACCATGGGCGAAACCACTGAACGCACCGCGCCGATGCCCGACGAGCCGCCGCCCACGGTGTTCGACCTCTTGGCCAGGGTGTGGGATGCGGGCGGCCCCGTGGAGGCTGTGCACCTGGACGGGGAGGGGGGCGCGGCAGCGTTCCACCTGTCCGACGGGTCCGTGGTGATTGCGGCTGTGGCCGACCCGGAGCCTGCCGCAAAACGCCTTCGCGTGGCCGGCGACGTGGGGCACCTGTCCATCTTGCAGCGCACACAGCCATTTGGGCCCTTGGCGGAGGCAGCGCTCCCTGAAGGGGCCGTCACCGCGCTCGCCCCTTCGGCAACGGGCAAGGGCTTTGTGGTGGGGACCCGTGAGGGCGCCATCAAAAAGCTCACCGGAAGGGGGCAGACGCTTGATGTGGCAACCCCATTTTCTTCCCCCGTCACCGCCCTTGGCACCCACCCGAAAACGCTGACTGTGGTGGCAGCATCAGGGCCCGACATTGCCATCGTGAGTGAGGACGGGTCGACTGCGATCCGTGATCTCACCGCCCCGGCACCGGTGCGCGCTGTAGACTTTGCGCCCGATGGCAGCGCCTTTGCCGCGGCCACCGACCAGGGCCTTTGGGTGGTGTCGGACGGTGTGGGATCGGCCCACTTGATCCCCAGCGATGCTGTCAGCGCCCCCCTGGCCTGGAGCGGTGACGGTGCGTACGTCGCCGCCGGCCGGACGGAGGCGGGCATGGTCCTCTTCCGCATGGCCGATCACACCGCGCACGCCATCAAGAACTACCCCTCGCCAGTGCGCAGTGTGGACTGGAGCGGCCCTGCCAACGCCCTTTTGACGTCGGGCGCGTTCCGCGCGCTCGCATGGTCCATGGCCGCCCCGCCGGTGGATGGGGATACCAGCGGCGCGTTGGTATCTGGCCGCTCGGGCCTTGTGGTGGTGGAGGCCGTTGCCGCCCACCCCACCCGTCCGCTTCTTGCTGTGGGGTACGCCAACGGGATCGTGACCCTGACCAAAATCGGCGCGCCAGACGAGATGATGTTGAGCGCCACGGAAGGGGCTGCCGTCACCGCGCTCGCCTTCACACCGGGCGGTGACAATCTTGCCCTTGCCCATGCCGACGGGACGGTCGCCATCGTCAATCTGCCGCCGCAATTGTTCAAGTGATCCGCAGTCAACGCGGGCAAGGAGGAGACATGACCACCCAAACGGCCGAAGAGCAGAAGGAAGCGCAAAGCAAAGATGCGTATTTCGAGCGGATCGCCGCGCTATCCGAAGAAATGGTGAAGGAACACGGCAAGGACTTTGCCATGGGGGCCTTCGTGCTTGCCGCCCGCTGGATTGCCGAAGGCAATGCCGACCGACGCCTGTCTTGACCGGGCGCCCGCCCCAATACGCCGCAATCACCTCGGCCCTTTCGCATTAGACGAACACCAAAGCGGGGGGTACTGTGGCCTCAGTTCGGAGGCATACCAATGTGCAAAATCTTCGCCGGTATCCCGCGCCAAAACTATGTGAGCGAAACCCGGTCGGTCCGGCTCGGCGGTCACTCCACGTCCATCCGCCTGGAACGGGCCTACTGGGACCTTTTGGAGCGGCTGGCCCACAGCCAGGACTTAAGCCTCGGCCGGCTTCTCAGCGAACTCCATGAGGAGGTTCTCAACCTTCACGGCGAGGCGCGCAATTTCTCATCGCTCCTGCGGTGCGTGTGCCTGCTTCACCTTGAGCGCACGTTCGGGGCGGAGGGCTATGCCTTCCCCGCGCCCGAGCGCACATGAGGCTCTGACCGACCCCGCAAACGCCCGCACAATGCGTGCAGTAGCATGATACTACCCGGCCGGTCAGGGCACCCATAGGCTTTCACCAAAGCCGCCGAATCCGCGCGGCAAACTGTGCGCCGCGAGGGCGGGCCAGCCCCCTCCTGCGCTCTGAGGAGGATACCCGTTGGCCAAAGCGATCCACATGATGATCCGCGTTCTCGACGAGGCCAAGTCGACCGATTTCTACGACAAAGCGTTCGGCCTCAAAGTCGCCGATCGGTTCGACTTCGACACCTTCACGCTGATCTACCTCAGAAACCCCGAAAACGACTTCGAGCTGGAGCTGACGGTCAACAAAGACCAGTCGGAACCTTATGAGCATGGCAGCGGCTACGGCCATCTGGCCTTCGTGGTCGATGATGTGGACGCCGAACACCAGCGCTTCACCGATGAGGGGCTGCAACCGCGCAAGCTGGTGGACTTTGCGCCGGGCGGCTCGCGGCTTGCCCGCTTTTTCTTCGTCGCCGATCCCGATGGGTACCAGATCGAGGTGCTGCAAAGGGACGGGCGATACGTCTGAGCCCATCCACGCCGTGGCAACAACAACAACCCGCCGCGGCGCCCATGAGGAGGAAACAACCATGACAACAATCCATAGGGTGGTGGGCCACCCGGACGGCAGTGCGCCGCCGGCAGGGGCCCCCACACCGCCTGAGGGGTTTCGGCTGGACAGGCGGCGCTTCATGACATCGAGCCTCCTGGCCGTCGGCGCGTATACGGTGGTTGCAGGCGGTGTCACTTGGCTCGTCGCGCCCGACAAGGCGTGGGCGGTGGAGTATGACGCACTGACGCCGGAGCTTGCCCGGTCGCTCCTCACCATGACGCGCGCCCTTTACCCCCATGAGCGCCTCGGTGACGTCTACTACGCCAAGGTGGTCAAAGACCTTGATGCGGAAGCCTCAGGCTTTGCCGACAAGAGCCGGCTTGAGATGCTGCGCATGGGCGCACAGGCGCTCGACGAGGCGGCGGGCGGCTCCTTCGCCGACGCCTCCGAAGACGACCGCGAGGCTGCCCTCACCACCATGGCCGACACGCCCTTCTTCCAGGCCGTGCGCGGCAAGACCGTTGTCTCCCTCTACAACCAGCCCGAGGTTTGGGAGAAGTTCGGCTACGAAGGGCCGAGCTATGAACAAGGCGGTTACCTTCACCGCGGCTTCGACGACTTGTCGTGGCTTCCCGATCCGCCCGCTGAGGCAAGCCCACCGGTGGAAGGATAAGGGAGACGGTCATGACAACATTCGACAAAACCGACGACAGCGTCGTGGTCATCGTGGGTTCTGGTGCCGGCGGGGGAACGCTGGCCCATGAACTGTGCGAGCGCGGCATCGACGTGGTGCTCCTGGAAGCAGGCGCGCAACAATCCACCGAGAGCTACATCAACGACGAGTGGGCCTCCTTCGGTCAGCTCGCCTGGCTCGACAAACGCTATGCCGAAGGCGGCTGGCGCGTTGCGAATGACTTTCCCAACCTGCCGGCGTGGATCTGCAAGACCGTCGGCGGATCCACCACCCACTGGGCTGGCGCGTCGCTACGCTTCCAGGATCACGAGTTCAAGGTGGCGGAACAGTATGGTGAGATCGACGGCGCCAACCTCCTCGACTGGCCCATCGACCTTGCCGAGATGGAACCGTT
>JBCDCF010000027.1:0-13727 GCA_039182345.1 Pseudomonadota bacterium | reverse complement strand
TCGCAAGCTGAACGAGACGGGCCTCACCGTCCTCATCGTCGAGCACAACATGGATGTGATCATGCGTTTGTCCCACCGCGTGGTGGTGATGGCACAGGGCCAGGTGATTGCCGACGGTACGCCTGACGCAGTGCGCCAAGACCCCGCCGTCCTCGACGCCTACCTCGGCGGCGTACTGGAGGACGCGGCATGACCGATCTTCTCACCGTCAAAGACATCACCGCAGGCTATGGCGACGGCCCTGCAATCCTTGATGGCGCGCACCTTACCGTGGAGCCTGGCAAGGTGCATTGCATCATCGGCCCCAACGGCGCCGGCAAGTCGACGCTCCTCAAAGCCGTCTGCGGGATGCTGAAAATCCGCAAAGGCGAAGTCACCTTCAAAGGGGAACGGCTGAATGGTCTTCGCCCCGACCAGATCATGCGCAAGGGCATTGCGTTCGTGCCGCAAGAGCGCGCGCTGTTTCCAAAGATGACGGTGCGGGAAAACTTGCGCATGGGCGGCTTCACCATGAATGACCATGGCGAACTGGAACGGCGGATCGATGGTGTCATGGAACGCTTTCCGATCCTCAAAGAGCGGGCAGCCCAGAAGGCGGGCACCATGTCGGGCGGCCAACAGCAGACCCTTGCCATGGCCCGCACGATGATCCTTCAGCCCGACATCGTCATGCTGGATGAGCCCTCCCTCGGCCTCGCCCCAAAAATCGTCCAAGAAATGTTCGACATCATCAAGATGATGTCGGACGACGGCCTCACCGTTCTTCTTGTGGAACAGAATGCCTTGATGGGGTTGAAGAACGCCGATTGGGGCGTGGTTCTCGACCTTGGCCGAACCCTCTTCGAAGGCCCGTCGGCGGAGATCCTTGCCGACCCGCGCATTCAAGAACTCTATCTGGGCGGAAAGAAAGCGGCATGAGCAACACCATTCAAATCGCCGTTCTCGGCCTGTCGCTGGGCGGCGTGTTCGCGCTGATGGGCTCCGGCCTCAGCCTCGTCTTCGGCGTCATGCGCATCGTCAACCTCGCGCACCCTGCGCTGATCATTGGCGGGGCGTACGTGGCCTACTGGGCGTTCCGCCTCTACGGCATCGATCCCTTGGTGATGCTTCCTGTTGCTGCCGTTATCTTGGCGGTGACCGGCATCATCTTGTACAAAGTGGTATTCGAGAAGGACGCGAAGGCCGCCACCTATTCGGAGATGACGGTTCTTCTCACCTTCGCCATGGCGATGGTGGTGGAAGGCGCCCTTGGGACGGCCTTCACCAACACCCAAAGAGTCACCTCGCCCGACTATGCCACCGACGCCATCTTCATCGGCAATGTCTTCATCCCCACGGGACAGCTTTATGCTGGTCTCGTCTCGCTGGCGATCATCACCGCCTTGGCGCTGTTCTTGAAGTATTCGCGCTTTGGCTATGCCATCCGCGCCACCACGCAGAACCGCGATGCTGCCTCCCTCCTCGGCGTCAACGTCAACTATGTGTCGTTGGTGAGCTTTGCCATCGGCCTGGGGCTTGCAGGGGCGGCCGGCGCGTTGGTCTCGTTCGTGTTTTCCTTCTTCCCGGCAAAGCATTGGGAGTGGATCGCCATTTTGATGTCGCTGGTCGTTCTTGGCGGCATGGGCTCAATCCTTGGGACAGTGGTCGCCTCCTTCTTGCTGTCGCTCATCGCCGCTTTTGTCGGCGCCTATCTGGGGGCCACCTGGTCCACGCTGACCTTCTTTGTCGCGCTCTTCGTCATCCTTCTGGTGCGCCCGCAAGGTCTGTTCGGCGAAAAACCGGAGCTTGCCTGATGGCCAACACCATGGACCAATCCGCCGTCCTCGCCGCCCGCCAGGCCTATAACGAAAGCCTGGCCGCCCGGGCCGACAAAACCCGCGCCACGTGGTTTCCCATCGCCCTTCTCATTGTGTTGTTGGCGTTGCCGGCACTCCAGTTCGTCGGCAACTACAACTACCTTCTCCACCTGACCCTCTTCACCGCCAGCTATGTGGTGATGGCCTCCGGCTGGAACATCTTGGGCGGTTTCGCCGGCTACATCTCCCTGGGGCACAATGTCTTCTTTGCCATCGGCGGATATTTTGCGGGGATGATCTTTGCGCGCACCGGGATCTCGGTCATCATCCTGGCGCCCCTGGCAGGTCTTGTGGCGGGGCTGTTGGGCTACCTCATCGGGCGCATCACGCTCAAAGTGCGCGGGCCGTCCTTCATCATCTCGTCCCTCGCACTGGTGATGATTGCCAGGATCTTGTTTGATAACTGGGAATTTGTGGGCGGTGCGGCCGGCGTCTCCCTCCCCGCCAATGGCCTCCCCGTCCAGTGGGACAAGCTGCCGGCCTACTACGCCTTCATCATCATGGCTGCGTTTACGGTGTGGGTCTGCTACAAGATCAAGCATTCCAAGTTCGGCCTTGGCCTGCGCGCCATCTCCAAAGATGAAATCAAGGCGGAAAGTGCCGGGATCGACACGCGGCTTTACAAGGCGCTCGCCTTTGCCATCTCCGCCTTCTTCGTGGGGATGGCGGGTGCTGTGTGGGGCGGCTACCTCACCTACATCCGCCCCAACATCTTCATGGCGATTCTTGTGTCGGTCTACATGGTGTTGATGTGCATTCTTGGCGGGAAAGGCACCATCGCAGGCCCCATCATCGGCGCCATCCTCATTGTCGCGTTCAACGAATTCTTCGTGGCGACCTTAGGAGCCTCGGAAATCAACATCTTCGCCACCGGTGTCATCATGGCGCTGGCGCTGATGTTCTTCCCGCTGGGCATTGTGGGCACCCTTGCAAAGGCGGGGAAGCTGCCACGCATCCTCAACTGGGACTGACGGGGGATGATCACCCTTTACAACGCCCCCCAGTCCACCTGCAGTCAGCGTGTGCGCTACACGCTGAACGCCAAGGCCCAGCCGTTTGAAGAGCACAAGCTGGACCTTTTCGCCGGCGATCAGTTGAAGCCTGACTACTTGGCCATCAACCCCAATGGCGTCGTCCCGACCCTCATCCACGACGATGTCACGGTGATCGATTCAGCCGTAATCGTTGAATACTTGGACGAGGTGTTTCCCTCCCCCGCTCTCGTCCCGACCGCACCGGCCGAACGGGCGGCCATGCGCGCCATGATGCGCTTCATCGACGAGGTGCCCACACCGGCCGTCCGCGTCCCCTCCTACAATCTCGCCTTTCTGCCCCACTTTCAGGCGATGACCGAGGCGGAATTCCAAGCCGTGTGCGATGCCAAACCCCTGCGCCGCGAGTTCTTGATGAAGATGGGCCGCACGGGCTTCCCCGCCGCGGAGATGGACGAGGCCACCGCACGCCTCCAAAGGGGCATCGACAGAATGGCCGGCTGGCTGGAGGCAAGCGGCGGACCCTGGCTGATGGGCCCGCGCCTCACCCTTGCCGACATTGCCATCATGCCTGTGATTGTGCGCATGGACGATATCGGCCTTGCCACCCTGTGGGACAGCGCGCCGGCGGTTGCCCGCTGGCTTGGCGCCCTCCAAGCAACACCGCCCTTTGCCCCCACCTATTACTATGGCTCGTTGTTGACGGAGAAGTATCCGCACCTCGCCAACGCTTAACGGTCCTCAAGCATACGGTCGGGTGCGGCCCCGCCTCGGACCAACGCTCGCCAGCGGCCAGGCGGCACACCAAAGGCCTGGCGAAAGTGCCGCGTCATATGGCTTTGGTCGGCAAACCCGCACAGGGCGGCCGTCTCCGCCAAACCGCTCCCAGCACCAATCATCCCCTTGGCGCGATCGAGCCTGCGCAAGACCAGGTAGCGGTGCGGACTGACCCCAAACCGCCGCCTGAACTGGCGCGCCAGGCCATAGCGGTCGATGCCATGGGTGCGCTCAAGGGCGGCCATGGTCACGCCGCCCTCTAAGGCGCCATCAAGATCCTCGCGCACCCTGTCCATCGCCGCTGGATCACCGGTGGACGGCGGTACCGGCTGCCCGGCAAGACGCGCCATGGCCTCAGTGAGGGCACACAGGCGTTCTGTGACCTGAAGCTCACCGGGGTCCCCCTCCGACACGCATGCGGCCACAGCCTGCAGCAGACCGCAATCGCGCATCACCGGCGTCTTGATAAAGGGGAGCGAACGCGCACCGAGCGCATCGGCCACCAGCGACGGAGCGAGATAGACAGCCCGGTAGCCATAGGCATCGTCCGTCCCTGGGCGGCCGTCGTGGCGCTCGTCCGGGTGGAGCACGAAGGCTTCCTGCGGCACCGCCCGCCGCACACCGCCACGGTAGGTAAACTCCTGCGTGCCCTCAACGGTGATCCCCACCACGTAGCGGTCATGGCGATGGGGGGCGAAGGGGTCGCGCAGCGCGCGCGCCTCTACACGCTCCACCCCTTCTCCCAACGGTGTGATGTGAATGGCCCCTGCCATCACCGCGCACGTTCGTTCAAGACGGCGCCCCACGTCGCCGCCATGGTTCTTCGTTCGCAATCGGAGCCGGCAACCATGCACGACCTTCCCGCTCTTTGGCTGGCGGCCTTTCCTCTCATGGGTAGCCCCGGTCCGGCAACGTTGAGCTTGGCCGCCATCGGCACCGCCTTCGGGTTTTCCGCCGGCCGATCCTACCTCCTCGGCATCATCGTGGGCACCACCATCGTCCTCCTACTGATTGCTTCGGGCGTGACCGCTCTGATCCTTGCCGACCCTGCGCTCGTCACCGTGCTGACGGTGGTCGCGGCCCTTTACATCCTTTACCTCGCGTGGCGGATTGCCACCTCCCCGGTGGGTGCACGCAAGGCGCAGGCAGAGGCAGCGCCGGGCTTCGTCCCAGGCCTTGTGCTTGCCGCTGCAAACCCCAAAGCCTTCGCGGCGATCGGCGCCGTCTACGCCAGCCACAATCTGGTGGAGGGCGACGTGGTGCGCGATGCCGCGCTGAAGATCCTCGCCCTTGCCGCGGTCATTGTGGTGGTCAACACCATCTGGCTCGGCTTCGGCTCGGCATTTTCGCGCATGTTGACCCATGCGGTCTTGGGCCGGGCGGCCAACATCGTATTTGCTTTGATGCTGCTTGCCTCACTGGCCCTTGCCCTCGTGCCCCACTGATGTGCGGAGAGACGCCTCAGTAACGGGTCGCGCCAAAGAAGGTCTCTGGCGTCTCCAGGAGGTTGGCAAAGCCCGTGCGCTCAAGCATTGTGGTCGTGGCGCGGGCGGCGTCTTCAAGCACCGTGTCCTCGTCTACGGACAGCGCCTTGCGCCCTTGCATCAAAATCTCACCATCCACAATTGTCGTGTCCACATCCGCCCCATTGGCAAAGCAAACGATGCGGTAGAGCGGCATGTTGGGCGGGTAAAGGTGCGGTTTCTTCAAATCCACCAGGATAAGGTCGGCCTTCTTGCCCACCTCCAGTGAGCCGATACTGTCCTCCATCGACAGAGCGCGGGCAGCGTCGATGGTCGCCATCTCCAACACCTTGCCTGGCGGCAGGATCGACGCATCGCGGAAATGGCGGCGGTGATAGTGCATGCACTGCTGCATGTGGCGGAACATGTCGCCCGACCGGTCCGGCGCGGTCCCGTCCGAGCCGAGCCCCACAACGACGCCCGCATCAAGCATCTCCACCACGCGGCAACGCCCCATGATGGAGGCCACCGCGCTCGGGTTGTGGGCAATCTTCACGCCCTTGTCGGCGCAGATGGCAATCTCCTCGTCGGAGAAATCCGTCGCGTGGGACAACAGCGCCTCAGGACCCAAAATGCCGAGCGCCTCATCGGCGAACGTCACCGTCCCCGCCTTGTGCCCGTCTTGGGTGAAGACGAGGCCGTGTTCGCGGGCAACAGCGCTTGCAGCGCGCGCCTGGTCGATGAGAAGGGTCAGCATCTCAGAGCTCGCGCCCTCCAGATGTTCACGCCGCAAGGTGGGGGAGAGCATGGCAATGTTCAGCCGTTGCCCTTTGCTCCCATGGCGGGACCGGATGAGCGCCTGACACGTTTCAATCTGCTCCTCAAAGGTGACGCTGTAGGTGGAGTGTTCGCCGCCCGCCCACGCCGCATAGGTCCAGGGGAAGGGAGGACGCGTCGGCCCGATCGCCATGTGCACGCGGATGCCGAGTGCTGCCACAGCGTCAAGGTGCGCATCGCCATGCTCGCGCCTGTCCGTGCGCATTACGCTGTCGCCACCGCCCAACAGCGATACGCCCGTGGTCACCCCCGCCTTCAGCCGCTCCAGTCCCGCAAGGGCGGCCTCAGCGCGCCAGAACTCAGGGTCGGAGGCCACGGTGTAGACGGTCTTGCACGCCTCGTACCACGCCTCGCCATTCCCGCCGCCCATGGTCTTGATGAGGCCGTGGCCGGCGTGGGCATGCACATCGATAAGGCCAGGCAGGGCCGCCATCCCCGTCCCATCGATCACCGTGTGCGCCGGGTGGTCCTTGGCCATGGTCTCCGTCGGCCCCACAGCAAGGATGCGGTCGCCTTCCATGGCAACGGCGCCGTCCTCAAGGACGCGCCGGGTGCCGTCCATCGTCACAACGGTGGCGTGGTCAATGCGAATGTCGGCCATGGGTTCGTCCTGATAACTGCATGAAGGGGCAAGGCGGGCCGGGTGTCACCCGGCGGCAGGTCACCCATCCTACGGGCGTGTGCGGTGGCGCGAAACATGCTCTAAGGTTTTCGTCATGATCGAACGTTCCGAACGCCCCCCATCCGCTCCACCTGCCCCCGCCGGGGCAAGGTCCTTGCAACGCCGCGCGGCCCTGTGATGTCGCGCCGCGTCCTCCTCCTTTGCCTGGCGTTGGCCATTGCCATCGGCGCGATTGCCTATGCGGCCGGATGGTTTCAGGGCACCCCTCACTCCTTGCGCGTCAGCACAGGGACCGATGGTGGCACCTACGCCGCCTTCGCACGCGCGTTCAAGCGCACCCTTGCCGATGAAGCGCCGATGGAGTTGGACATCCTCCCCTCCGCAGGTGCCAACCAGAACGCAAGGCGGATCGGAACGGACGAGGCCGACATGGGCCTCATCCAGAGCGACACGCCCGTGGCCCACAACACCGTCATTGTCGCGCGGCTTTTCCCCGAAGTGTTCCACCTCGTCGTGCGCCTTGGCGCCGGCATCGAGACGGTTGGCGACCTTCGCGGCAAGACCGTCGGCTTGATGCCCACAGGCTCAGGCTCCAACGAGCTTTTTGCCAGGCTGCTGCGCCACTACGAACTGCCGCTGTCGGAGCTCACCATCGTCAACGGCGATCTGCGCGGCCATGCCGATGCGATCACCGAGGGCTCCATCGACGCCTTCTTCATGGTGGTGGCGCTCGGCAACAACACCATCGAGCAGATTATCGAGCAAGCGCCTGTGCAGCTCATCTCCATCGACCAAGCCGAAGCGATGGCCCTTTTCGACCCCGCCTTGCGGGCGAGTGTCGTCCCCCTCGGCACCTATTCGGGCGAGCGTCCCGTGCCGGCTGCCCCCATCGAGGTGGTGGCTGTGGACAGCCTCCTTGCCGTGCGCCGCGACCTTCCCGACGCGACGGTGGAAGCCCTGACCCGAAGCCTTTTTGAAAAGCGCCAGGAGATGGTGCGCATTCTGCCCCAGGCCGCCTTCGTCAGCGCGCCCACCGAGCAGGATCGGCTCGTCTTCGGCGTCCATCCAGGGGCGGAGCTTTACTACTCCCAGGACGATCCGATCTTCATTGTGGAGTATGCCGAGCCGATGGCGCTGGGGGTGACGGCGTTCGCCCTCCTCTTGTCGGGCCTATGGCAGGCGCGCATCTGGCTCTCCAATGCCCGTAAGAACCGCGCCGACCAGTACAACCTTCGCATCATCGAAATCCTTGCCAAGGTGGATACCGTCACCGGGCCTGCGGATGTGGAGCGCATCAGGCGCGACCTCTTCGACATCTTCGAGAAGGTGATCGTCGACCTCGACAATGACAGGATCGAGGAGAAGTCCCTCGTCTCCTTCTCCTTCGCCTGGCAGGTGGCCGCCTCCACGCTGAACCACCGCGAGCTTGTGCTCTCCCGCGGCGACGACATCGCCTCCCCCGCCGGCTGACCCGTGTTGCCGCCCAGCCGGCGGTCTGTTTCAGTGCAAGTCCCGAACGCACAAGAAACGCTCCTGAGGACCCTTCCATGACAACCATCCCCTATCGGGGCGTGTGGCCCGTGGCCCCCACGCCCTTCAACGATGACGGCACACTCGACCTTGATGGCATGCGCCGGGTCTTGGACCTCATGGTCGACCAGGGGGTGGATGGGATCTGCATTCTTGCCAACTACTCCGAACAATTCCTGCTGTCGGATGAGGAGCGCGAAACGCTCCTGCGCCTATGCCTTGAGCACGTGGCAGGGCGCGTTCCTGTGATTGCCACCTGCTCCCACTTTGCCACCGACATTGTGGTGGAGCGCGTGCGCCGGGCCAAAACCCTCGGTGCGGCCATGGTCATGCTGATGCCGCCCTACCATGGCGCCCTGCTGAAGGCTGGCGAAGCGCAAACCTTCGAGCAACTGCAAAGGGTCAGCGAGGTGGGCCTTCCCATCATGATCCAGGACGCGCCACTGTCGGGTGTCGAACTCTCTGTCCCGTTCCTGGTGCGTCTTGCCAACGAGCTTGGGCCCGTCGCCTACTTCAAGATCGAAACGGCCCAGGCGGCCGGCAAGCTGCGCGCCCTCATCGAGGCGGGGGGCGATGCCATCGAAGGCCCGTTTGACGGTGAAGAAGCCATCACGCTGATGGCCGACCTCGACGCCGGTGCCACAGGCACCATGTCGAGCGCGCTCCTGCCGGACCTTCTCTCTCCCATCCTCGCCGCCCACCGTTCAGGCGACAGGGCCGAGGCCGCACACCTTTATGCGTCGGTCCTCCCCCTCATCAACTACGAGAACCGCCAGTGCGGCCTGCGCGCCTGCAAGACGGTGATGATGGAAGGCGGCGTCATCAAAAGCGACCACGTGCGCCATCCTCTCACGGCCCTCCACCCTGCCACCCGCGCTGGGCTGTTGGAACTTGCCCGGGCCGCCGAGCCCTTGGCGCTGCGTTGGGGGCTGTAGCGCCACCTCGGCTGTTGGTGTGCGTTGGATCGGGTCTATAGTTGGCTCCACCGAACCGCGGTGTTCCGCCGTTCGGCATCCAAAAATGCGAAAGTCCGCAACAGCGGTCTTTTGTGGCAGGTCGTCTTTCCATCCCACCAAAGGAAGATGATAGGGAGTGGTGGTAAGCGCGGTGGCTAAACCTCGCCGGCTTCGGTGAGGATCACGTCCAAGGCGCGGTCGTTGTCGCGATCCATCATGATCATATGGGAATGGTGGGGGAGGCCCTTGTCGGCAAGGCGGACGTAGCGGGCATCTGCGCCTTTCTCGGCGACAGCGGCACTGTTGGCTTGGACTCCGCCATCCATCGTCTCCCAAAAGGGGCGTGTGTCCAGATAATCGCCCATGACGTCCACGAAGCGCTGGCCTTTGCAGCTGTCGGGGTAGTCCGTGGGAAGGCTGGAGGGCTCGATCCCGATCACCTTCTTGACGAGATCAGGGGCCTCGAAGGCCAGGCGGTAGCCGTAGATAGAGCCTGAGGAGTGGGTCATCACCACACACGGGCCGATCCTGCGGGCCATCTCCAAGAAGGCCGCCTGCGCCATGTCCACGTTCAGGATCCAGCGAGGCACACACTGCTTCATGAAGGTGTCGAACGCATGGATGGGGAACTTTTGCCCCGCAAAGGCCTCGCGCCGCGCAAAACCCTCCTCCATGCCGAAGCGGAAGAGCCACCATGCCTCCTGCGCTGAGCGCTCAAGAATGGGACCGGGGAAGACACCGTCGATGTTGGTCCACCCCGCGCGGCCCCGTTCCATCATGTCGGCAACGTAGACTGCACGGCCGCGTTTCAGGAGGAGGTTGACCCAGCCCTCCCGCCGGTCAGGCGTCGTCTCCCACGTCGCTCCTGTCAGCGCACCGCCGTGGATCAGTAGGAAC
Organism: Pseudomonadota bacterium; assembly: GCA_039182345.1. Taxonomy (GTDB): domain Bacteria; phylum Pseudomonadota; class Alphaproteobacteria; order Rhizobiales; family Amorphaceae; genus Acuticoccus. The sequence continues at coordinate 3,797 of JBCDCF010000027.1, read as the reverse complement.
GGCAACCCCCTCACATTCTCGGGGATGAAGTATTGGACGTAGGCGTGCTCCACCGCGAACTCACCGTTGGGGTCGTAAGTGAACTCGGGGATGGACGGGGCCACCTTCAGCCGGCTGGTGGGCTTGCCTGCAACGGTGTGCATCCGCCCGCCCACATAAAAGCTTCCCATCGCCTTCAGAGTGAGGGTCATCGCGGCAAGAGCCCCAGCGTCAGTTCGGGAATGGCGATCAAGATGCCCAACAAGATGAGCTCCATCACCACAAACGGTGCAGCCCCGCGGAATGCCTCGCCGATGGGAAGGTTGGGGACCGCCGCCTTCACGACAAACACATTGAGGCCCACAGGCGGTGTGATGACGCCGATCTCCGTCGTCTTCGTCACCAGGATGCCGAACAGGATGGGGTCGACGCCAATCTGCTCGATCACAGGGTAGACCACAGGCATCGTCAGCAAAATCATCGACAGACCGTCGATGAACGCGCCAAGCACAAGAAACGGCACGAGGATCAACAGCAAGATCACCGTCGGCGGCAGATCGAGCCCTGCAAGAAACGCCGCCGTATCCTGCGGGATCTGTGTGGTAGAAAGGCCAAGCGAGAACAGCCCGGCCCCGATCACCAGCGCGAAGATGGAGGAGGTGGCAACGCCCGTTTCAATCAAGCCTTCCTTCAACACCTTGCCGCGTTTGCCGCGGCTGCGGGCAATGGCAATCACGAGCGCCACGAACGCGCCCACCGCGGCCGCCTCCGTCGGTGTCGCAAACCCCAGATAAATCGACCCCATCACGATGAAGAACAGGAGCCCCAACTCCCAACTGCTGCCCAGTGCGGTAAGGCGCTGCCGCCTGGTGAGCTTCGGCATGGTGGTTGCCGGCGCCGAGGCGGGGTCCATGCGCACCATCAGGTGGATGCCAACGCCATAGGCAAGTGCGGTCAACACACCGGGGATGACGGCTGCAATCAAAAGCTCGGTCAAAGGCGCGCCTGTGGCGATGGAGTAGATGACGAGGACGCCGCTCGGCGGGATCAGCACGCCCAGCGTACCGCCTGCGGCAACACACCCCGCAGCGAGCCGGCGCTTATAGCCCGAGGCCAACATCTCAGGAATGGCGATCCGCGCCATGGTGGCGGCCGTTGCAACGCTCGACCCCGACACGGTGGCAAAGCCGCCGCAGGCAAAGACCGTTGCAATGGCAAGACCGCCGCGCACACGGCCCACCAGCGCCCGCGCGGCGTCGAACGCCTTCGCCGACAGGCCAGACGCGAACGCCAGATGCCCCATAAACAAGAATAGGGGAATGATGATCAAGGTGAGCTGCGCCGTCGCACTGTAAGGAAAGCTCGACAGCAAGAATTCCGACGCGCGCCACCCCCGCGCGAGGATCAAGCCCACAATGCCTGACAAAGCGAGCGCGAAGGCAATGGGCATCCCGCCCAGAAGCAGCGCGATGAGCCCGCCGATCATCACGAGCCCGACTTCGGCTTGGTCCAGTCCCATCAGCCGCTCACACCCTCTTCGCGGGAGGTGCGGCGCGGCGCCCCCACAAGCGCGCGGATTACGTCGAGCACCAACTGAAGGCACAAGAGCCACAACCCCACAGCAACAGCCACACGCCCTGGCCACAGCGGAAAGGCGATGACCCCGAACGAGGTCTCGCCGCGCGAGATGGAGGTCATGGCGCTTTGTGTGGTGAGGACGGCAAGGAGCGACAGCCCCGCAACGGCCGCCGACAGCATCACCACCTCAAGCGCCCGCCGCGCCCCATCGGGCAGGCGATCGGTGAGAATGGTGACACGGAAGTGCGCCCCGCGGGCCTGTGCGCCGGCAAGCCCCAGATAGATCATCAGGACCAGAAGCAGGATGTTGGTCTCGCTCGCCCCCGGAATGGTGGTGGCGAAGAACTTCCGCAAGATGACGTCAGGCACCACCAGCGCAATCATCACGATGGTGGCAATGCCGCTTAAGGAGCCGAGCGCCACATGAAAGCGCTCGACCCATTCCATCAATCGCATGGCGTGCCGTTACTGACCGGCGCGTTCGCGGTAGACCTCAAAGCCTGTGCGATACTTGGCGTCCGCCTCGTGCTTGTTCACAAGGGCCACGTAGGCGTCGAGCATGGCCTGGCCGTCGAGCCCGCGCTCGTCCATCCCGGCCACCCACTTCTCCCACACAGCGTTCGCCGTCTCCTCCTTCCACGCGGCATCTTCCTCAGGCGCGGTGAGGGAGACGGTGATGGTGTCGGTGTTCATCAAGGTGTCCACAGCATCCGACACGGCGCGGTTCGTCACTTCGATGAACTTTTCGGGCACCTCTGCGGCCACCTCTTCCATCACCGCCTTCACGTCGTCGGGAAGGCCGTTCCAGGTGTCAAGGTTCACCGCCATGGTGACAATGCCGTAGACGCCCATGTTGCCGGCATCGTTCACGTGGCCGGCCACATTGTGCAGGCCTACGAGGACGCCAAGGTCGAACGGAGAGGAGGCGAACCCGTCGATCACACCGCGCTTCAACGCCTCAACACCGTCCTGCATGCCCATGGCGACCGTCGTCGCCCCAAGCATTTCAAGGGATTGGGCAATGCCGAGTGTGGCGCGGATGCGCATCCCTTCAAGGTCTTCCTTGGAGGTGACGGGACGGTCGGTCCACAACGTGTTCTCCACCGCGGCAAGGGCGTAGAGAAGCTTCATGTTGTTGCCTTCCCACTCCGCCTCCAAGGTGGGTTCGGTGGCGTAAAGCTCCACGAAGGCACGCACGGCCGCATCCGCCTTGTTGGTGATGTAAGGCTGGATCACCGATGACAGTGGCAGCATGTCCACGTTGTAGCCAGGTGCTCCTGTGGCAAGGTCGGCGGCGCCCGCGGCAAGACCAGGCATCACGTCCAGCGCCTTGAGCAGCGACGCGCCGTAATAGGTCTCGAACTGCACCCGCCCATCGGTCCGCGCCGTGACCTCGTTCATGAACCAGTCGTCCACCTCCACGAAGGTGAAGGACTGGGGCAGATAGGTGGCATAGGTCAGCGTGATGGTGTCGTCCGCCATGGCAGGGGCACTCACCAGCACGGCCGCGGCGACAAGCGCACGGACGCGGGAAAGGGGCATCGACGTTCCTCCGAGTGTGTCGTCTCGACCGCCGTTGACGACAGCCGTTGGGGGACGTTAGCGGGGCGGCGGCCAGGGGGCAAACGATTGCGCCACTTGCCACAAATCCCGCCCCGCCAAAGCGTTAGGCGTTGGGCTCACCCCTAGGCGTGGGCCGCTGCGCTCCAGGAATCGATGGGAAGCCGGGAAAGCGGCTCCACACCGTCCTCCGTCACCAGGAAGGTGTCCTCCACCACCCCTGTGCCAAGGCCGGCCACAACGAACATCGGCTCATAGGCAATCACCATGTTCGGCTCCAGCGCGCCGTCTTTGCCGACGAAAAGCCCGCCTGGCGCCTCGATCAGCGCCATGCCGATCCCATGGCCCCATCCCCCGGCACAAAAATCCTCTGCAAACGGGCTTTGGCGGGCACGGTCGGTGAGGGCGCTTGAGACCGCTCCAATGTCCCGCGTTGCGGTGAGCACCTCAAGGCCGTGGCGGTAGAGTGCTTCACCCTCGCGATAAAGCCGCTCCACCTCAGGGTTGCGCCTGCCGGGGACGATGGCGCAGCGGCTCACATCGCTCATCAAGCCGTGGAGGTTGGCGCCCACATCGAGGAACACGGGCTCGCCCGCCTCCATCACCCTCTGGCCGGGTGTGGCATGCTTGATGCCCGCATAGTGGCCGCTGGACACGGCGGTGGGGAATGCCTCGCTCGC